>DASTAW010000027.1 GCA_035712365.1 Terriglobia bacterium | reverse complement strand
TACTCCCGTCTCGAGTGACGACTCATGGCAACCCTCCTCCATCTCCCTGGATTCGGGTTACACCTAAAACGGCGCGACGGGTTACATCCTTAAATGTCTCGACAGCCTCTCATCAGTTACATTTAACATGTCTCCATACGTGCATTGTGCCTGCGCGTATCAATTGGTACACTGGAAGCGGCACGCGGACCCACAAATTCTGAAATGAGGCGATCCTGATGAAAAGCCGGATTGTTGCGGCCCGTTATCCACCCTCGCGTCATCCGGCCGGGCGGCTGTATGTTGTAGGGACGCCGATCGGCAACTTGGAAGACATCACCCTCCGGGCGCTGACCGCCCTCAAGGGCGCAGATCTCATTGCCTGCGAAGACACGCGCAGGACCCAAAAACTCCTGAACCATTACAGCATCAGCACCCGCACTGTGAGCTATCACGAGCACAATGAGCTGACGCGCGCGCCTGAGCTGGTTCTGCAGATGGAGCAGGGAAGCAGCATTGCTCTTGTGTCCGATGCGGGCATGCCGGTGCTTTCTGACCCCGGCTTTCGCCTGGTCAATCTGGCCGTCCGGCACAAGGTCCAGGTAGTTCCAGTGCCGGGCCCTTCGGCCATGGTGGCGGCGCTCGCGGTCGCCGGCCTTCCGATGAATGAATTCATTTTTACAGGATTTTTTCCGGCCAAAAGGTCCTCGCGACGCAAGGGCCTGGCAGCATTGGCCGCTTTCGAGGGGACCATCGTTTTCTATGAGGCACCTCACCGCATTGTTGAGTGCCTGCGCGACGTCCAGGAACTTCTTGGCGACCGTGACATGGTGATAGCGAGGGAAGTTACGAAGCTTCATGAGCAATTTCTGCGCGGCTCCGTCACCGAGCTTCGCGCTTTTCTGAAGAAGATACCAGCCAGGGGCGAGTTGACGGTCATTCTGGGGCCGGGCGCCGCTCCGCGGCCCGCCGGAACGGACGGCAATTCACTCCACGCAGAAATCGAGAACCTCAGGGCCAGTCAGGGCCTCAACGAACGCGGCGCTTTAAAAGCCATCGCGCGCGCGCGCGGCATCTCCCGCAGCGAAGCTTACCGCCAGCTTCAACTCGAAAAAAGCGCAGAAAAAGAACCATCATAAATCTCGCGGCTGAATTGCCTCGGCCCCGCCCGCGTGACTTGCCCATTGATCAGGATGCTGACGGACGGCCGCGGTCTGCGGACGCATGCAAGATGTTACCCAGGCCGTGGCCCGGGAAGCTCTTGCCCGGTCCTAAGCAATTGAGCTTCGAGGAAATACTCACTTGTGGCTGGTCCGGACATTACTCGGCTGAATATTTATGACTCTTTTCACTGGCCGCCATCATCGAAAAGGTTACTACGCGTATGGTAGAGGGGGCTGAGAACTCATCCAACTCGCTTAATGAAGGCCCAGCCGGCGGGGCTGAAATACGTCCCGTTGCCTCCGGTCCCTGGCAGCCGAAGTTCAATCCCTGGCTGATCGGGGTGGTCGTGGCCATGGCGGCTTTTATGGAGGTGCTGGACACCAGCATTGCCAATGTGGCGTTACCGTATATGGCTGGCAGCCTGGGAGCAAGCACCGACGAGAGCACCTGGGTACTCACTTCTTATCTCGTTTCGAACGCCATTGTTCTGCCTATCAGCGGATGGATCGCAAGCACCGTTGGACGCAAGCGGTTCTTCATGATTTGCCTGGTGATTTTCACCATCAGTTCACTGCTGTGCGGAATTGCACCAAATCTGGGAGCAATCATTCTGTTTCGCATATTGCAAGGCGCGGGGGGCGGTGGCTTACAACCCATGGCGCAGGCTATCCTGGCTGATACCTTTCCTCCTGAAAAGCGCGGTATCGCCTTCGCGCTCTATGGCGTCACGGTAATTGTTGCGCCAACGGTTGGACCGACACTGGGCGGCTGGATCACGGATAATTACACGTGGCGCTGGATTTTCTTCATTAACCTGCCGATCGGCATTTTGACTCTTCTGCTGGTGTTTCGCCTGATTGAAAACCCGCCCTGGGCGAAGCGGGCGGCGGGAGCGGGAGTCAAGATTGATTACATCGGGGTCGCCCTGCTCACGCTGGGTATCGGCGCGCTGCAGGTGATGCTCGACAAGGGGCAGGAAGAGGACTGGTTCGGCTCGCATTTCATTCTGACGCTCGCCATTCTCGCCGTGGTGGGCCTTGTTTCCCTCGTTATCTGGGAGTGGTATCACAAAGATCCCATCATTGATGTTCGCATGTTTAGAAATTTAAATTTTCTGGGCGCCAACCTGATGATGTTTGCGCTGGGAATCATGCTTTTCTCGAGCCTTGTCATGATGCCCTTGTACCTGCAGACGCTGATGGGTTACACAGCCGAATCCGCCGGTCTGGTACTTTCGGGCGGCGGCCTGATATTACTGATTTTGATGCCGGTTGCGGGTGTGCTCTCGTCCAGAGTTCAGGCGCGTTATCTCATCGCCTTTGGCTGGCTCACGTTGTCGCTTGCCATGTATTACTCGACGCAGTACCTGGACCTCGAAATCAGCTTCCGGGCCGCCGCTATTATGCGCGTCGTCCAGGTGTTTGGCCTGGGATTCCTGTTCGTACCGATCAACCTGGCTTCCTATGTTGGAGTGCCGGTGGAGAAGAGCGGCAGCGTGGCGGGGCTGATCAATTTCATGCGCAACATCGGGAGCAGCATTGGAACCTCGATGGTCACCACGCTGATTGCACGCCGGGCGCAATTCCATCAGGTGTATCTGGTGGCGCACGTTACTCCCGGCCAGCCGACTTTTACAGAGGCCGTCAGGGCTTTGGCAGCCCGTCTGGCCGTATCGGGGTTGGACGCCACGCGGGCCACCAGCCAGGCTTACGATCGGCTTTATCACGTGCTGATCGGTCAGGCAACGACGCTGGCATATATCGACACATTCTGGGTGCTTAGTATCGGGGCGGGGATTATGTTCCTGGTTTCCTTCGCGCTGAGAAAGAATGAGCCGGGCGGGGGCGGAGAGATTGCCGTCGGATAATTCCAAAGCTTCGAGCAGCTATTGGCGTTGGGTTTGAATGACAGATCATAGGCGAATGTGTCACGCGCCAGCCCATAAAGCGGACGCGGCATTGCTCTGAACAGGCGGGGTAAATATGAAAATCCGAGTCATCACCCTCGAGCGTGAATACGGGAGCGGAGGCGGAGTGATCGCGAACAAGTTGGCCAAGCGCCTGGGTTGGAAACTCTGGGACCAGGACTTGACGGAAGAAATTGCTCGCCGTCTGGACTGTGCCTGTCGCGCTGTCGAACAGCACCAGGAACGAAGCGATCCGGCCTATTATCGCCTTTTTAAGTCTTTTATGCGCGGCAGCCACGAAGGTGTTCAAGTCGCGGCGCGCATGAAGATGGTTGACGCGGACTGCATCCGGGAGGTGGTGCAGAAAATCCTACCCGGAATAGCCGACGCGGGCAACTGCGTGATCGTGGGACGAGGATCGGCCTATTACCTGGGAAACCGCCCGGACGCTTTTCACGTGTTTGTTTACGCGCCATTTCAAGAAAGAGTCGGCAGACTACGAGCGGCGGGCAAGAGTGAAAAGGAAGCGATCGAGCTTGCAGAGACGGTAGACCGCGACCGCGCGAACTTTATCGAGAAATACTTCAAGGTTGAATGGCCCGCAAGGCATCGCTTCCACCTGATGGTTAATTCGGGCATGGGCGAGGACGTTGCAGTCGAGGTCATCCTCGACGCGGTGACGCAGTGCGACAAGCAGCGGGGATGATGGATGACTTTATCAAATTGAGGAGTCGGCATGGTTGGTAATCAACTGGCACGGCAGCTTGTATTTTGCCTCTTGGCCGTGATGCTCACGACCTTTGGACTTCCGGGCACTCTCACCTCCCAGACAGTCGGGACAGGCAGTTCCATCGCCCAAACCCAAAGCCCGTTACTTGGAAGTGTGCCCACCGGCCAGGCGACTGGCAACACGCTCAACCTCTCGCTCAAAGAAGCCTTCACCCGTGCGTTGAAATACAACCTGGGTGTGGTTGAGAGCAGCCAGGACACTCGCGCCGCCCATGCCGTTCGCCTACAGAATCTGAATGCCTTGCTACCGGATATCTCGGCCCGCGTCACGGGCTCGGTCGAACAGAATAATCTCAGAGCCCTCGGGTTCAACCCCAATATCCCCGGACTCAATATTCCCACGATTGTTGGGCCGTTCAGTGTGGGCGATGCACGAGCTTACCTGTCGCAGGAAATCTTCAACTGGTCCCACATTAAGGGCCTGAAGTCAGCCTCGGAATCCGAGCGGGCGTCGCAGTATTCCTATACCAGCGATCGCGACCTGGTCATTCTCACCACAGGCAATGCCTATCTGATTGTGATCTCGGATAATGCCACAGTTGATTCGATTCGAGCGCAGGTAAACACTGCGCAGACGCTCTATGACAATGATATTGATCTCAACAAGCATGGCGTGATCGCAAGTATTGATCTGCTGCGCGCCCAGGTTGAGTTGAAGACCCAGCAGCAACGGCTGATCGCTGCCCAAAACCAGCTGAACATCGACAAGTTGACGCTCGCGCGGGTGATCGGGCTGCCGAAAGGCCAGGAATTTCGACTCACTGATACCGTTCCGTACGTCCCGCTCGAAACCATGATGCTAACACAGGCCCTTACAAAGGCCTACGCAACACGCCCTGACTACCTCTCAGCCAAATCCCAGGTCCAGGCGGCGAAGCTGGCCTTTGAGGGAGCAGTCGCGGAAAATTATCCCTGGCTGTCAACAGATGCCAACTTCGGAGACATCGGCAGTCCCAATTTCGGGAGGTCGCACGAGACATTTTCGGCCGCTTTAACGTTGAACGTCCCTCTCTTTCAGGGAAGCAAGGTGCGGGCGGACAAACTGCAGGCAGATTCAGTGTTGGAACGGCGTAAGGCTGAGCTTGCCGACCTTGATGGCAAGATTGACGACCAGGTGCGAACGGCCTTCTTCAATCTGAAATCCTCGGCGGATCTCGTTGCCGTCGCCAAGAGTAACATCGATCTTGCCGACCAGACGCTGGCCCAGGCGCAAGACCGTTTCAAAGCAGGCGTCGCCGACAACCTCGAGGTTGTCCAGGCCCAGGAGTCCGTGGCGTCGGCGAACCAATCCTATATTGCCAGTCTCTATTCTTTCAACCTGGCCAAAATCTCTTTGGCGCAGGCTCTCGGCGTAGCCGAGCAATCGGCCGCACAGTATCTGGGAGTGAGGTAACAAACCATGCCAGATGTGTTGACACAACCCAACGAGTCGGTCAAATCTGCGGTGGCAGATTCGAGCGGAACAGGCGTGGGGCCGGGAAAAGCTCCAGTGCGCCGCTCCAAAACCCGCAGGCTAATCTTGTTTGCGGCTCTTGGAATCGTCCTCATAGTCACTGCCGTCCTGTTGTACCGCCACTTCGCAGCCTGGGAATCCACGGACGATGCCCAAATCGACGGCTATATCTATCCGGTCAGTGCCCGAATATCGGGCTATGTCACCCGCGTGACCGTGGACGACCACCAATACGTTAAGGCCGGGACGGTGCTGGTGAAGCTCGATCCGAAGGATTACGATGTAGCCGTGGCAAATGCCAAGGCGGCCATGGCGAATGACCAGGCCAGCGCAGCCGCGCTCGCGACCGGCGTTCCCCTGACATCCACCAACACTTCGAGCCAGCTCGCCAGCGCGCAGGCCGAGGTGGAAAACGCTCAGGCCGGCATCCTTGCCGCCCAGCACCAGGTTGCCGCCGCCCAAGCCGCACTCGAGCAAGCCGAGGCCAATGACCTGAAGGCACAGGACGACGTGACAAGGTATGAGCCGCTTGCCGCCAAACACGAAATCCCCCAGCAAATATACATTCAGGCCGTGGACAGCCAGAAGGCTACGGCTGCGGCGGTGGCCGCCGCTCGGGCGTCCACTGCAGTCGCGCAACAGGCGGTGACCCAGGCGCGCACCAAACTGGCGCAAGCCAACGCCGATTTACGATATGCGGAGACCCGGCCGCAGCAGATTTCAGTGCAGCGCTCGCGTGCCCGCGCAGCCCAAGCGCAAATCGAACGGGCGGCAGCACTCCTGCAGCAGGCGGATCTCAATCGGCAGTACACAACGATTGTGGCGCCGGTTAGCGGGATCGTAGGCCAAAGATCTGTTCAGCCAGGCCAGAACGTGGCGCCAGGACAACAATTGATGACGATTATCCCTCTGGACAGTCAGAACATCTGGGTTACCGCCAACTTCAAAGAAACGCAACTGAAGCTCATGCGGCCCGGTCAGCCCGTAAAGATTTACGTTGATACCTACGGCCGCACTTACAACGGCCGTGTCCTCAATATCGCGGGTGCAACCGGAGCGCGCTCCAGTCTGCTGCCACCTGAGAATGCCACTGGAAACTATGTCAAAGTGGTGCAGCGGTTACCGGTCAAAATTGTGTTCGATGAAGCGCAGGATCCCCAGCACTTGCTCAGACCCGGCATGTCCGTCGAACCTGACGTTAAAGTGCAGTGAACCGCGGCGACATTCGCACAGAAAGTTGGTAACAACGCGGGTGGCCCCCTGGGCGTATTCCGGGTAAAGCAGACGCTATAGGGTCGGAATGATTCACATCCTTGATTTATTTAGTAGACAATCTACTCCTGCTGTGGTAGATTACCTTCCGCCATGACCAGGCAATCATCCAAGGGACGAATCGAACTTGTTTATGGCTCGCTCGATATGCTGATTCTGCGCACGCTGCTCTGGGGACCAACGCACGGACATGGCATCGCAAAGTCCATTGAGTGCACGTCGGAGGAAATGCTGAAGGTGGAGCACGGATCGCTCTACCCGGCGCTTCAGCGCCTGCAGCAGGAAGGCTGGATCAAAGGCGAGTGGGGCGTGTCTGAAAACAAGCAGCGGGCCAGGTACTACCGTCTGACCGCCGCAGGACGGCGGCAACTGGCGGCGGAGACTTCGCGCTGGGGGCGCTTTGTACATGCCGTAACGAGCGTCATCAACCCTGTTGAAACCGAGGAAGGGAAATGAGCTGGCGGCGGCAATTTGCCAAAATCGGCGCACTGGTCCGGTGGGTGAAACCGGCGGACGATTTCGATGAGGAGATCCGCGCGCATCTGGAGATGGAAGAGCGGGAGAACCGTGAATGCGGTATGCCGCCCGAAGAGGCCCATTTTGCCGCGCTGCGCCGTTTTGGCAACGTGACCCAGGCGCAGGAAAGTAGCCGGGAAATGTGGAAATGGCAATGGCTCGAAACCTTACTCCAGGACATCCGTTACGGCCTGCGCCAACTCCGCCGGAACCGCGGCTTCACAGCTGTGGCTGTTCTGACGCTGGCCCTCGGAATTGGCGCGAACACAGCCGTGTTCAGCGTGGTTGAGGCGGTCATCCTGAAACTGCTGCCAGTCGAAAGTCCGAGACAACTGGTCTTCGCCCAATTGCCCGACGTACATGGCGGCTACTACGCTTTCTCATATCCCGCGTACGTCTACCTTCGCGATCACAACAGCGTGTTCTCGGGCACTTTCGCGTTCTCCGAGCTTGAACGCCTCGACGTGACCATTGACGGTCGGCCGGAATTGACCAGCGGACAGATAGTTTCCGGCACTTATTATTCGACATTGGGCGTGAACGCCGTTCTGGGCCGGACCATAAATCCTGATGACGACAAAACACCCGGACAGAGCGCTGTCGCCGTCATCAGCTATGCCTATTGGAAGCGGCGGTTCGGGCTCAGCCGCGATGTGGTGGGCAAAGCCATCACGGTGGATGGCATTCCCTTCACCATCATCGGCGTGACGCCACCTGAATTCTTCGGCCTGATGGTCGGCGGCGATCCCGATATCACCGTCCCAATGATGATGCAGGCACAGGTTATGGCTGGTGTGTCTCTACTCAACGACAAGAGCACGTGGTGGCTGGACGTTGTCGGAGGGCGGCTAAAGCCTGGGGTAAGCGAATCGCGAGCTCGGGCCAACCTTGATCTGCTTTTTCAGCAGACGCTCGGATCGAAGCAAAAAAGCGAGCTGAGAATCGAGTTGGTTCCAGGCGACAGGGGAGTCGCCTTCTTGCGCGACCGGCTTTCACAGCCGCTAATGATTTTGATGGCGGCCGTGGGATTGGTCCTGTTAATTGCCTGCGCCAACGTGGCTAACCTGCTGCTGGCACGCGCGACGGCGCGCCAAAGGGAAATCGGAGTACGGCTCGCCCTCGGGGCGGGGAGGCTGCGCCTGATCCGACAGTTGCTGACGGAGAGCTTCCTTCTTGCGGCGGTCGGAGGCGGGCTTGGACTGCTTCTCGCATATTGGGGTAGCCAATTCCTTCTGATTATGATTTCCAGCGCGCCGGTTCCAATTTCCATCCATCTCCACTTGGACGCTGGAATTTTCGAGTTTGCGGCAGCAGTTTCATTGCTGACAGGTGTGCTATTCGGGATAGCGCCGGCGTTTCGAGCTACCCGCGTCGACCTAACGCCTCAGCTCAAAGCAAGCTCTCGAGGGGCCGTCAGTCATCGGCGCTCATTCGGCTTGGGCAGTCCTCTTGTTATCTCGCAGGTCGCACTGTCTTTGCTGCTACTGATCGGCGCGGGCCTCTTCGTTCGCACGTTGTGGAATCTGAAGAATCTGTATCCCGGCTTCAATCCAGACAACACGCTTCTGTTCTCGATGGAGCCCACGCTCCTCGGTTACAAGGGCGCACGGCTCGAGAACTTGTATAAAGGGGTGCTGGAGCGCGTGGAGGGCATTCCAGGGGTCCGGACGGCGACCGTGTCACGATGCAGCGAATTCACTCCTTGCCGCGCGGAACGGAACGTATCGCTGCCCGGATACATTCCTCGAGATGACCAAGACGCTTCGGTCCAGGTGAGCGTGGTAGGTCCCAGGTTTTTCGAAACCTTGGGAATGCCCCTGTTACTGGGACGTGACTTCACATCGCAGGACAGCCAAAGCGCACCCCGAGTGGCAGTGATCAACGAAACGATGGCGCGCCACTATTTCGGAGCATCGAACCCCCTCGGCCAGCGGTTCGGCCTGTCCGGGACGAGCGGGCAGATTGAAATCGTCGGTGTGGTAAGAGATGCCAAGTACCACAGCCTGCGCGAAGTCACTCCTCGGATGGCCTTTCTCCCGGTTCTGCAGGTTCTACCGTCCAGTCTTGAACGCATGACCTATGAGGTTCGAGCGGCGGGCAATCCAACCACTGTGATAGCTGCCATCCGCCAGGTGGTGCGGTCGATGGACAAGGATCTTCCCCTGTATGGAGTCAACACAGTGGCTGAACAGGTGAATGAATCGCTCATGCCGGAGCGCCTGGTCGCCACGCTGTCCACCCTCTTTGGTCTTCTGGCGCCGGTGCTCGCATGCGTGGGCCTGTACGGAATTATGGCCTACAACGTGGGTCGAAGAACCCATGAATTGGGTATCCGAATGGCGCTGGGGGCGGAGAAACGCGATGTGCTGAGGATGGTGATTGGGCAAGGGTTCAGGCTGGCGCTGATCGGCGTTGCCATTGGCATTGCCGGCGCGCTGGCGCTCACGCGCTTCCTCGCGAGCCTGCTCTACGGCGTTAAGCCCACCGACCCGCTCACGTTCGTCGCGGTTTCCCTCATCCTCACTGCCGTGGCCTTGCTGGCCTGCTACATCCCCGCCCGCCGCGCAGCCAAAGTCGATCCCATGGTGGCGCTGAGGTACGAATAGAACGGTGGTTAGTGATCAGTGGATAGTGGTTAGTGAACACCAATCACTAAATATCAGATTTTCAATCTGAGGTCGTGGCACCCGTCAGTGAACCTGCGGACATCGCAAGGCCAGCGTCCGCACCGCTCGGGGACAATATCGTTCCAAAGAAGTCGTCGACTCGCGCCAGCACATCCTGGGGGCGCTGGCGCTCACGCGGTTCCTCGCCAGCATACTTTACGGCGTGACGCCGACCGACCCGGCGACGTTCGTTGCCGTCTCGTTCATCCTGATCGCGGTGGCGCTCGCAGCGTCTTATATCCCGGTGCGAAGGGGCGGCTAAGGTGGATCCGATGGTGGCATTGCGATATGAGTGAATTATGAAGGATGAACTGTCTGAGTTCTAAGTTCTGAGTGATGGGTTTAGGTTCTGAAATTTGGAATTTGAAATTTCAGATGTCAAACCGCGCCAGCGAAAAGTTGCGCGCGGGGCGAAGCTTGATTAAGCGTCAACGGCGAGCTTCTATGCGCGCCGTGTAGAGGCGAAAGGCACCATCGCGTGCGTCGATCCAAGCGGCGTGAAACGAACCGTCCGCTGAGGCCGCAAGTCCGATATAATCTCCCCCTCCCCATCCGCTTGCGAAGGAAAACTCCGGATTAAGCCCTGCGGCAGGCCGGGAAGTCTCGCTTGAAACCCTTAACGGAGAACAGAAACTCTCGCCGCCGTCCGCCGAAGCGGCAAACCAGACGTCATAAGAGCGCTGGTCAACTTCATATCTCTCATTTTGCACCCAAAGTACACCAACGACGCCGTCTCGGGAGACGGCCATCGTGACGAGATCCGATGGACCGCGGCCTTCGGCGCGAAGGATCGTGGCAGCAGACCAGGTCCGGCCCATATCAGTTGAGTGTGCGACCATGACGTCCCGTCTCGCTCTGATTCCATGCCGGGCGAGCCGATCTCCCTCCCTCGCGATGTTGCGGCCGAACTCTCCTTCCTCCCAGGCTGCGTAAATACCCCCGCGATTTTTGCCATATGACAGGTCAATAGCAAAGTTCAACGTATCCTGAGAAGCACGGTCCATTCGCGGCACAAGCACAGGCGTTTGAAAGGTCAGACCGCCATCCTCAGACCGCATGACGTAGACCCTGGGTGTGCTGTGGGGCAGGTACCCCGAATAGGGAAGCAAAACAGAGCCGTCCGCTAAAACCAATGGGTTCAATGCCCGATAGGGCTTAGCACCAGCCTTAATCGGTGCTAGAGCTTTGAACGACTTCCCGCTGTCGTCTGAAACGAGCCAAACAGCACGTCCCCTGCCAGTGCTCACCGCAAGGTAAAGGCGCACCTTGCCGTCGCGGAAAGCTACTGTCGTTTTCGGCTGATCGAAGCCGCCGGCCCCAACTTCTGTGGGGCCGCTCCAGGAGCGTCCTTTATCGATTGAGCGGAAGACAAGTATAGGCTGGCGCCTATCTAATGTCGTCGGAAGAGCTGAGTAATAGGCATCGCCATTTGGCGCGAACGTGATCCAATCGTCTTGCACCGTCAAAAATTGGCCCTTCCGTAACGCGTAGCGCAGTCCCGGCAGATCGGAAGCGGACCATGTCTGACCGGCATCGCTGCTTAGATAGGCCTGAGCAGTGAAACCTCCGCCGCCGACCGCGTCCAGGCGTTCCATAGTAGAAATGATCAGGCTGTTAGCATCTTTAGGGTGCGCGGCAATGTAGGGTTCGGCTTGTCGAGACTTCGCTTGGCCAACTCGGACGTTCGGGCCAACGCTCACTGCAATCTCGGATGATCGTAGGGAACCGCTAATTGCGACGAGAACAGCGAGCGCTTTTAAGAGAATCAGGTTGCCTATTTTCATTTTCCGCCGCGCTCTCGGCATGCCCTACATACTACCAGCGCAGAGTCGAAATCAACTCGGCTCTACCGTGGCTACGGCAGTGATACACTCTCGCCTCGCGAGATCGCAGAAGTTACAAGGCCATCGTCTGCGCCACTTGGGGACAATATCGTTCCAAAGAAGTCGTCGACTCGCGCCAGCACATCCTGGGGGCGCTGGGCGCTCTGAACGCTGCGGCGCAGTTCAGCTCCGTTTCGCACGCCGTGCGTGAACCAGCTTGCGAACTGCTTCATCTTTCCGATGGCGCCGGGCGTTTCTTCCTCGACCAGCATGGCGTAATAATCGCGGATCAACTGATAGCGATCGGCGTCTGAAGGCTGCTCATAGCGACCGGTGCGCGCAAACGATTCCATCTGGCGAAAGATCCAGGGATTGGTGGGCGCGGCGCGGCCAATCATCACCGCGTCGCAGGCGGTCTGCTCGCGCAACCGGAGCGCGTCCTCCGGCGCCATCACGTCGCCGTTGCCGATCACGGGAATTTTGACAGCGGCTTTGACTTCCGCAATGATGTCCCAGCGGGCGCGGCCACTGTAACCCTGGAGCCGCGTGCGAGGATGGACGGCGATGGCTTCCACGCCCGAGTCTTCCGCAAGGCGCGCAACTTGCAAGGCCACAATCTCATCATCGCTCCAGCCCGAACGGATTTTGGCCGTGAAGGGAATGCTGACGGCGGCGCGAATCTTCTGAAAAATCGTCCGAAGCAGAGGCAGGTCTCGCAGCAGGCCGGAGCCTCCGCACTTCACCACCTTCTTGGCCGGGCAGCCCAGATTGAGATCGATCATGTCGAAGCCGAGGTCTTCGATCATGCGAGCGGCATCGGCCAGGTGGTCCGCGTCGGCGCCAAAAATCTGCGCGGTGATGGGCCGCTCTTCTTCCGCATAGTAGAGATAACGACGCGACCGGAGGTTCTGCCGGACCATCGCCTCGCTGGAAACGAACTCCGTCATGATCAGGCCGCAGCCGCCCAATCGCTTGATGAAGCGCCGGAAGACGGTGTCTGTGATGCCTGCCATCGGCGCCAGGATGTGGGCCGGGCGGATTTGGACGTTGCGGATGCGGAGTTCCTGAAAGAGCATCGAATTGCTATTCATTGAGTATAGCCGCGCGGTCGGCTATCGCAAAGCGCATTTGCCCCTCGGCCAGCAGTTCGTCCCCAAGATACGCGGAGCCGCGCAATTCGCCCAGTGTGTCGCGAAGCTTCAGCACGCGGGCTTCAAAGCGGACGGTCTCGCCGGGCACGACAATCCTCTTGATGCTGGCGGACGGAATCTGCAGGATCATGGCGATCTTGCCGGCCATCTCCGGCCGTTCCAGCACCAGAATGGCTCCGAGCTGCGTGACGGCCTCGAGCAGAATGCCCGGCGGGACGACGGGAGATGACGGCGAGTGCCCCATCAGTATGGCTTCATTAGCGGTGAAGTTCTTGACGCCGTGAATTTCGACTCCGGGCGTGAAGGCGGTGACACGATCAACCAGCAGGAACGGGTACCGGTGCGGCAGCACGCGCTGGATGATGGATTCGAAAGATTGCTGCGCCGTCTGATTTGCCATTGGATCCGCGTCGGCTCGCTGTCCGTCCGTTTTGCTCATACTTGATAAAGACAGCAGGTGCTTCTTCCGTTTCGCGGAACCAGCAGGACCGTCGCCTTTTTCAGCAAGGGCTCAGAACTTAAGCTTGATCGCTCCGCCCTTGTCGGGAGGGGCGGTGGGCACTGGTTCAGAGACAGGTTTCAACAATTCCCGGCCCAGGGGACGGCTGCGGGCGGTGAAGTCGCCGGGTCGGTCCTTGTCAGTTTCATATTGTTCGCGCATGGCCTGGAGTTTTGAGTCGAGGTCGTCAAGATAGTGCACCGCCAGCGCTTCCATGAACATGGGCTCTTTGGGCGACCCGAATTCCAGCTTGCCGTGATGCGACAGGATGATGTGCTGGAGGCGATCCCATAACTCTGCCGGAAAATCCGGAATCTCCCGCAGCTTGTCGCGAATGAGGTCAATCCCCATGCTGATGTGTCCCACCAGTTGGCCCCGCGTTGAATAGCCGAAGCAGCGGTTGAAAGTGAGTTCCTCGATTTTGCCGAGGTCGTGCAGCAGCAGGCCGGCAAGAATCAATTCGCGGTCAAGTGAAGGGTAATGATCGGAGATGCGGTCGCCGAGCGCCACCAGAGAACTCACATGCTCGATCAGCCCGCCCAGGTATGCGTGGTGGAAGCTCATGGCCGCCGGCGCCAGCTTGAATTTGCGGGCGATCTCGGGATCGTTGAAAATGCGGCGAAGCAGCGTCTGCAGGGGACCATGTGGCATCTGCTGAATCCTGTTCAGCAAGCCGGCAAAAAGCTTTTCGGGATCCTGCTTTCCGTGCGGGAGGTAATCGACAAGGTCAATTCGGTCCTCATCGCACTTTGCGATCTTGCGTAATGAGAGCTGCAGATTGCCCTGATAGAGTTCCACTGCGGCGGCGACACGCACTACGTCATCGGCTTCAAACGCCAGGTCGGAACCGTCGCAGTCCCAGAGTTTTGCCTTGACGGTTCCGGTCGAGTCCTGAAACTCGAGATCAAGATAGGCACTTCCGTTGCGCGCTGTTTTGCGGACTTTGCTGCGGACCAGAAAAGTTGTCGTGACGGAAGTTCCGGGCTTCAGATGTGCAATGTAGGCTTCTTTCATCCAGTGGGCCTCGACAGGCTACTCGCTTTCATCTCCTCCGGGCGGCGCGCCCGTATCCACGAATCCCGGGGCCAGGCGGATGTAGCTTTCCTTCCGCAAAGTCGTCAGAAAGCCCCGCATCGCACCCGTCACCCTCTGCTCGTAGAGGTAATTCATCACCTGGTTTGAGATCTGGTCGAAGGTTGGATGTTGTCCCACGCGCTTTTCGAGGACTTTGAAAATCATGTAACCATATTGGGTTTTGACGATTCCGCTGGTGTCGCCGGCGTCCACGTTGGCAATGGCCTTGGAAATCTCGTCGGAGATGGTGCCTTCCTTAAAGAAACCGACATCGCCGCCGTCTTTGGCGCTGGGAGAATCGGAGAGCTCCTTCGCCACGTCAGAAAAGCGCACGCCGCTCTGGAGCTCGCTCTCAGCTTTTTTCGCGCGCTGGTCAGCTTCCGCGGCGGAATGCTTTTCGGTCGATACCAGGATTTCCGCCAGGTGAACGCCGGGCGGGGAATCGAATTGTTCCTTGTGGGTGTCAAAATACTTCTGCGCGTCCGACCTCGTCAGGACAATCCGCGATCCGACCTCGCGCGAGATCACTTCGCGCATCAGCAACTGCCGCTTGATCTGGTCCTTGAAATCTTCCCAATTGCCTCCGTCCTTTTCCACGGCATCCTGCAAGGCCTCGAGGGAGGGCATGTTGTACTGCTGACGGATTTCATCCAAGCGTTTGATGACGTCCGTATCCACGTTGATGTCGTCATCATTGGCCTTCTGGACCATCAGGTCCTGGTCAATCAAATCGCGCAGCAGGTCCTTGCTCTTCTGGTTAAATTGCCCGTCCAATTGGGCGCCTGAATATTGCGCGGCCAATTGCGCGTGCAGAGTATTACGCTCTTTGTCGTACTGGCGCTGCGTGATGATTTTGTTGTTGATTCGCGCAATGATGCGCTCAACCAGCACGGTCTTGGCGCTGACTCTTGGAGCAATGCCGGTAAAAGTCAGAGCCCCTGCCGTCAGCAACGTCAGCAAGGTGAAGCCTTTTCGTGGCATAATGCACACCCCAAACAGAAACTTCTTGGAGTTCCTGAAAGTCCTTGCCCGCATGCGGGCACGCCTGTCAATGCCGGAATCGAGCATGACAAATTATGTTAACGCTGTGGCTGCAGTTCCAGCAAGATGTTTTCAACATCTTTCAAAAGGTCTCCGCTGCCGTCCTCAACGTGCATCCGGAGGACGCCGTCAGGCTGAAAAACAAATCCCCGGCGCCCCTTAATGATTTCCATCAGCCTTTGTGGACTGACAGGCGTTTGCTCGTGGAAGCGCATCCGGACTTCGCTGCCTTTTCGTTCAACGGTCTGGATCATCAACTGTTCCGCGCGCGACTTTACCACCGCATAACTCAGCAATTGCTTCACCGGCAGCGGAACGGGGCCGTAGCGGTCGGTGAGTTCGGCTTCCATATCCAGCAGCGCTTCCTGCGTCGCAAGCGATGAGATTCGCTTATACATGCGCAGGCGCTGCCGCTCGTCGGCGATGTAGCTTTCCGGAATTTTGATATTCATGCCCAGGTTGAGTGTTGTGCGCACTTCGGGCCGGGACGGTTCGCCCTTGAGTTCGTGGACCGCCTCGTCCAGCATGCGCAGGTAAAGATCAATGCCGATGGCGTTCAGGTGTCCATGCTGCTGCTGGCCCAGAACGTTTCCGGCGCCCCGCAGTTCCAGATCCAGCGCCGCCAGGCGAAAGCCCGCGCCTAGATCGGAGAATTCCTTTAAGGCCGCCAGCCGCCGTTTAGCGATGGGCGTCAACGTGTCAACGGCGGGAACCAGGAAATAAGCATATGCCCTGCGGTCGGAGCGGCCGACCCGCCCGCGAAGCTGGTAGAGGTCCGACAATCCGAAGCGCTCGGCGTGGTTCACAATCATGGTATTGGCCCGCGGAATGTCCAGCCCGTTTTCCACCAGCGACGTTGCCACCAGCATGTCGTATTTGCCTTCCATGAACTTCAGCATCACGCGTTCCAGATCGCGCTCGCCCATCTGCCCGTGCGCAACTCCGATGCGCGCCGCCGGCGCCAGCCGCTGCAGCAGGGCGGCGATGGTGAAAATGGAATCCACGCGATTGTGAACAAAATAGACCTGGCCGCCACGTTCCATTTCATGCTGGATGGCAGACTGGATGAGGCCGTCGTGGAATGTGGCTACGGTGGTCTGAATGGCCAGGCGCCCCCGCGGCGGGCTCTCAATCACCGAGAGGTCGCGCAGACCGCCGAGCGCCATGTGCAGCGTGCGTGGAATGGGCGTGGCGGACATGGTGAGCACATCGACGTTGGCCTTCAGCTTTTTCAATCGCTCCTTGGCGGCCACGCCGAACCGCTGTTCTTCGTCCACGACCATCAGTCCCAGATCCTGGAATTGCACATCCTTTGACAACATGCGGTGGGTACCGATCACGATGTCAACCTTGCCGGCTTCAATATCCGTAACCGTTTTCTTGATCTCCGCCGCAGAACGGAAGCGGCTGAGCATTTCAACGCGCACGGGAAAGTGCGCCATGCGCTTGCAAAAGGTGGTGTAGTGCTGGAAGGCCAGAACAGTCGTGGGCGCAAGCACCGCAACCTGGCGGCTTTCCTGGACCACCTTGAACGCCGCGCGCATAGCAAGCTCGGTCTTGCCGTAGCCCACGTCGCCGCAGAGGAGGCGGTCCATGGGCTCGGGAGATTCCAGGTCACGCTTGATGTCGGCGATGGCAGTCAACTGGTCGGGCGTCTCTTCAAACGGGAAGGAGTCTTCAAATTCCTTCTGCCAGTTGTTGTCCGGCGCGACGGCTGTGCCGCCACGCATCTTTCTCTCGGCGTAAAGCCTGAGGAGCTCTTCCGCCATATCGCGCAGGGCGCGCTGCACCCGTTTCTTGGTACGCTGCCAGGAGGTCCCGCCGAGGCGGTCCAGGCTGGGCTTGACCCCGTCGCCGCTGGAGCGGTACTTTTCCACGAGATCGAGCCGCTCCAGCGGGACGTACAGCCGCGCATCATCCTGATAAGTGAGCAGCATAAAGTCGCGGCTTGCGCCGCCGACGGGAAGCTGCTTGAGCCCCTGGTAAACGCCGATGCCGTGGTCTACATGGACAACGTAATCGCCCACCTTCAGATCACTGAGGTCCGAGAGAAAACTTGAAGCCGCACCCTCCCGACGGCGCGCTGCGCCCCAGGCAAAGTCGCCCAGAACGTCGCGCTCAGAAAGCAGCAGAAGGTGAAGATCGGGGAAAGCAACTCCAGCCTCGATTTCGCCTCTGGCGATCAGCAAAGCGCGGCCCGATGAGGCGGGATTGGCAGGGGCGATCTCTTTCTGACCGGATTTCCGGCGCGCGCTCGGCCAGCCCACATTTTCATAAGGGATTTCATAATCAGAAAAAATCTCGCGGAGGCGGTCGGCCTTTGCCGAGGTTGGGACGGCCAGAAGCATGCTTTCACCGCTGTCGATCTGGCTGCGAAGCTGTTCGGCCATCATTTTGAGCGAGCCCTGAAATTTGGGCAGTGGCTGGGTGTTTAGAAAGAATCGCCGGCTCGTTTCCGCAGGGACGGCAGGAGATACCGACGGCTCACCGGACCCTTCAATCTCGAGCTCGCTAAGGTAAACGGATTGAAGGCCTTCAAGCGACGACTGAAATTCCTCGCTCGTCAGGAAGATTTCATCTGGCCGCGGCGGCTGAGGAGAAACGTCCCGGACAGCATCGAAACCACTTTGCAGGTTTTCCAGAAATTCCGCAGACTGCGCCTGGCGCTCGGCGCGCTCGTCCCAAATAACGAGCGGATGCCCAAGGAGTGAAAACAGCGTCCCGGAATGCGGCTCGACAAGCGGCACGTAGAATTCCCAGCCGGGGAAAGGCCCCGAGAAGGTATCGGACCAACCCGGTGCGAGGCGCGCCTCGCGGCCATCCGGGTTTCGCTTTGCCAATACATCAACCAGCCGGGCGAAGAAATTTGAAGGCGGGGCAGCTTCGGTGAGGGGAAGGGCCAGAATTTCAGCGACGCTTTTCCTTGACCGCTGGCTTGCCGGATCAAACTGCCGCATGGACTCGATCGAATCGCCAAAAAACTCGATCCTGACGGGCCATTCCGCCTCCGGCGGGAAGAGGTCAACGATGCCGCCACGCACCGAGAACTGGCCTACCGTGGATACAGGTTCTGACGGTTCGTAACCGACTGTCAACAGGTGTTCAGCAAGGTCTTCCGGAGCAAGCTCGTCGGAGGTTTTCAGCCGGAGAGCGAGTGAGCGGTGAAAAGCGTTAGGGCGGTATCGCATCATAGCGGCGGATAGCGGCGCCGCGATAACGCGGACCTCGCCGCGGGCGACTCGCCAAAGAGCCGCGGCTCGGCGTTCAAGAATGTCCGGGTGCGGCGAGCGCGCCTCATAGGGGGAACAGTCGAAGGCGGGAAGGGAAACGGCCGCCTCGCCCGCGCCGGGTTCCAGCCAATCGAGCACTGTGGAAGCCGTCCGAGCCAGTGCCTCGGCAGCATCGTTGTCGGCGGTGAGAATGACGGCGGGTCGGGCCAGTTGGTGAGCCAGGAGGGCGGCCGCGATTCCTTTGGCCGGGCGGGTCAGTCCCGAAATCGAAACTCCGCCTCCGGGCCGTGCGGCCTCCACCTGTGCGCTTGCCTGCGCCGCCCGGAAGCCGGGATGCTCGAGAATCGTATGGAGTAAGGATTGAATGGCGGCCATCAAAGCTGAGGGTTGCTAGCCAAAAATCTTTTGCACGGCGCTGACGATGCGCGTGGTCGAGAAGCCGGGAACGGCCGGCATGGAAACGACACGCCCTCCGGCTGCCTCGACTTCAGCGCGTCCCACAATCTCATTTGGACCCCACCCGGCGCCCTTCACCAGCACCTGCGGCAGCATGCGCGCGATGACGTCCCGAGGCGTGGGACCATCAAACGTAGTTACGTAGCCCACAGCTTCGAGCGCCGCGAGGATTTCAGCGCGCTCTTCCTGCGGGAAGATGGGCCGTCCCTCCCCCTTCAAGGAGCGGACGCTCCGGTCACTGTTGATGGCAACGATCAGGACGTCCCCAAGCTTCCGAGCCTCGGCCAGATAGCGCGTATGGCCAGGATGCAACAGGTCAAAGCATCCATTGGTGAAAACCACACGGTCGCCGCGGGCCTTGAGCCGCTCAACAAGCTGGTAAGCGTCTTCCAACTGAAGCACTTTGGCCAGCGCCGGACGAATTGCCGGATTCCCAAGGTTCACAGGCTTATTCTAACATGCGCGGCGGCTAATCACTTGACCTCCGAAGATTTGAGAACTTACACTGTGCCAAGTGCCATGATATTCTGACAATTAGAAAGAATGGGGCGCAAAGGTTGAGGACAATTGCCATCGTCGGTGGCGGACCCGCCGGCTCGATGACCTCCACAAGGCTGTTGCAGGACGCCGCGACGCAACCCGGCGGCGGCGATGTACGCGTCATCGTCTTCGAAGAGAAACTCGGTTGGGAGAAGCCCTGTGGAGGCGGCTTAAGCCACAAGGCGCTGAAACGGTATCCTTTTCTTCGTGAGGCAACGGAGCTGGCGAACCCGGTGTGGAAGATGGAGGTCCACGCGCCCGGAGGCGCGACCGCGTCGATCAATCTTCGTGAGCCCCTCGCCATTTATTCCAGGCGAGAACTGAACCAACTTCTTCTCGAACGCAGCCAGCGCGCCGGCGCGGAGGTGGTCAACGACCGCGTGATCAGCGCTGAAAAATCTGGCGACAAGTGGCGTTTGGGAGGTCGCGCTGCCTCCTATGAGGCTGACTATTTGATTGTTGCGGCGGGAGCGCGGAGCAGTTTGAGGAACCAATTGGCCGGGGCCCTCAAGGCAAAAGACTTCATGCTGACGTTTGGGTATTTTGTCCCAGGTCATGAGGACTTGCTTCGGGTGGAATTCTTCGCGAATTTTGAGGGCTATGCGTGGTCATTCCCGCGCTTGAACCACCTTTCCGTCGGGATATGCGGCAAGGTGGGAGAGGCCCACATGTCCGACCTGCAGCGAAACCTTTTCGGATTCATGGAACGACACGGATACTCGACCGACTCGGCCCCGGTCTTTAGCCATTTGCTGCCCTCGCTGGAAGTTGAAAGCTGGGCTGGCCTGCGCCTGGAGGGAGACGGGTGGGCGCTGGCTGGAGACGCAGCAGGATTGACAGACCCTGTCACGGGCGAAGGCCTCTACTTTGCGCTAAGATCAGGCGAATTACTGGCGGAGGCCATCCTGAAGGGTTTCTCTTACGCGCGAAAAGTCTGGGATGAATTTGGCAGCAAGCTCATGCTGGGCGCCCGAATATGTCCCAGGTTTTATCACGGCGAGTTTTTGGGGGCCGGCCTGACCACTCGCATGGTCCAGCTTTGTGGCCGGAGCAAAACGTTTTTGAACCTTTTCCAGGACATGGTGGAAGGCAGCCAGGCGTATCGTGGACTTCCCGGCCGCCTCTTCCGAAACCTGCCAACGTATCTGGTGGAGACGGCAGCACACTCCGTCTGGAAACGGATGGGGATCCAGTCTGCAGAGCAGGCTTAAGACACAGCTTGTTTGCAATCCAACAAAGTCTTATCAGGATGGTGGCGTGCGCAAAAAATCTGAAGAGTTGTTTGTTAAAGCGATCCAAGTGATGCCCGGCGGTGTGAACTCGCCGGTGCGGGCGTTCCGGGCGGTCGGCGGAACCCCGGTGTTTATGGCAAGCGGCCGGGGTTCTCATGTGAAGGACGTTGACGGCAACGAGTATGTGGACTTTGTGCTTTCCTGGGGGCCGCTGATTCTGGGTCACTGCCATCCCGAAGTGACAAAGGAGCTTTCAGCCGTCCTGGGAACAGGGACCAGCTTTGGGGCTTCAACCGAGGGCGAAGTCACCCTGGCGGAGGAGATTACCAGGGCGTTTCCCTCAATCGAACGTGTTCGCCTGGTCAATTCCGGCACGGAAGCCATTCTTTCCGCCGTGCGGCTGGCACGGGCAGCGACCAGGCGCGACAAAATCCTGAAGTTTGACGGGTGCTATCACGGGCATTCCGACAGCCTGCTGGTGAGGGCCGGATCCGGCGTGGCTACTCTGGGGCTGCCGGACAGCCCGGGCGTTCCCGGGGTGCTCGCCGAGTTGACGATCACCATCCCATTCAATGATTTTGAAGCTCTTGAAAGCGCCTTCGATTGGCACCAGAACCAACTGGCCGCGGTGTTGGTCGAGCCAGTAGTCGGCAACATGGGCGTGGTGCCGCCAAAGCCGGAATTCCTGATGCGGCTGCGCTCGCTGACTGAGGAACATGGAACAGTGCTGATCTTTGATGAGGTCATCACCGGCTTTCGCGTCGCTTACGGCGGGGCACAGCAGCTTTATGGAATCTCGGCGGACCTAACGACGCTCGGCAAGGTGATTGGCGGAGGGCTGCCGGTTGGCGCGTACGGAGGGAAAGCATCCCTGATGGACCTGGTCGCACCCAGCGGACCGGTTTACCAGGCTGGGACTCTTTCTGGAAACCCACTGGCCGTGGCTGCGGGGACCAAGACATTGGAATTGCTGCGGCGGCCCGGAACTTATGATCGCCTCGAGATGCTTGGCAAGAAGCTTGCGACCGGTCTCGAGGAGCAGGCCGGCCAGACCAGGATTCCCATCACTGTCAACAGGATGGGCTCCATGATGACCACGTTTTTCAATCCCGGGCCTGTCACGGACTACTCATCCGCGAAAAAATCTGACTCTGCGATGTTTGCAGGATTCTTCCGGGAGTTGCTCGAACGGGGGGTTTATTTTCCGCCATCCCAGTTTGAATCACTTTTCGTCTCGACGGCGCACACAGAAGACGATATTGACTTTACGGTCCGCTCGGCTGCCGAGGCGTTTCGCGCGATTCGGGCGGGAAGGTAGCCGGGCGGTGCTACGATTCCAGGAAATAGTTCCGGCAAGCCTGGCGAACTGACGGACCGTCCAGCTTGGGCTGGATTCCGTGGTAGCGGGCGGCCCAGGAGATATGCTGGGCGATGTCGCGCGGATAGCAGGCACGCAAAGGTTGTTGCAGGGCCGCCAGCAGGCTCAAGACGCCGTCCACCACAGTCGCGTCATAGACCAGGTTGAATTCCTGGCACACGCGGCGAAAGATTTCGTGAAACTGGCCGGGCGGAACATAATCTACTTTGATTTTTGTCTGGATGCGGCGAAGGAATGCTTCATCAGCCAGTGACCTCGGGTCGAGGTTGGTTGCAAAGGCCACAAACAGGTCGAAGGGAATCTCGATCTGTTTTCCCCCAGCCAGGTTGAGGAAATCGATTCTCCGGTCAAGCGGCACAATCCAGCGGTTGAGCATGTCCTCAGGGCGCATTCTCTGGCGGCCGAAGTCGTCCACAACCAGAACGCCGTTATTAGCCTTCATTTGCAACGGGGCAGTGTAAAACTTGGTGAGGGGATTCATCTGGAGATCCAGCATCTCCAGGGTCAACTCGCCGCCCACCACCACTCGGGGGCGCCGGCAGAGGACCCACCTCCTGTCAAAATCGCCCAGTGCGTCTTCCTCTTCTTCAAAGCGTCCGTGCAGATGCGGGTCATACACGGTGATGATCTGCCCATCAACTTCAACCGCGTAGGGAATCCAGATGCGGTCGCCGTAAATCTTGGGAATGGCTTCAGCCATGGCGGTCTTGCCGGTCCCAGCGGGGCCGTAGAGAATGATGCAGCGACCGGATACGACGGCGGTCCCCATCTGGTTCAGGGTTTCTTCAGGAAGCACCAGATGTCCAAAGGCCTTCTCCACCTGCGCAGGGCGAACATCGGCCTCCCTGATGCTCTGCGCGCGGATTCGCGCGACATAATCCTCAAGCGATACGGGCGTTGGGCCGTAGTAATGATTCAGCGTCAGCAGTTCGAGCGCCCGGCTTCGCCCGCCGGAAGTAATGGCAATGCGGTGAACGACCCCTGTCATGCCCTTCACTTCGCAAAGCTGTTCCTTGCGTAGACGCTCAAAAAGCAGCTCGATAATGCCGAAGTTCAGGCACATCTTTTTCGCGAGCTCAAGGAGAGTCAGCTCGCCTTCGTAATAGAGGATTTTTAGCGCCAGATCTTCCAGCAAGGCGCGGCGTATGCCAAGGTCCTGGAACTTCTTCGGGGTTTCAAGTTCAGCGCTGATCATCAGTTCTATTTCTCCATCGTTCCTCACTGACAGCGCCCGAGTCCAGCGAATAATTCTGAGCCGAAACAGGGACTTGGTGCGCCGGTGCATTCAGCAGGATGATGCTACCCCCGGGGGCTAGCGGCAGGACTGCCCTTGCGCAGGGCGGAATCCCTTTAGCAAAGCCGTCTCCTGCAGCATGCTGGATCCGGGGCTCATCTTCCCATAGAACTTGCTTTCGCGGCAGTAGTAGAGCCCTGAGCGCCGATTTACCCAGACGGTCTGCTTGACATCGGGGGCCGGAGGGGCCGGCTGGCTTTGGCTCATGGCCTCCAGCTCTTCCACCCAGACTTGTGGCATGCCTCGGTACTTGGCGAGAAGAGGCGCCATCGCTGCCAGCAAGACGAGAAGGACGATAATCATGGCGGTAGTCACCAGGCGGCTACGCGGTGATCTGCCACCTTTTACCGGAGCTGCAATTTTGACGATTTCAGCCATAGCAATCAGAAGGGCCATCTCATCCGGGGCATCGGGTTCGCGGGCCTGCCGCTTTTCGCCCGGGCATTTTGCCACTGCGAAGGCAGGTACATGCCCACCAGATCACCGGATTGTTGTCTCCGTACTCGGGCCACAGACGAGGGACATCGCACGGGATGCGTGTTTATGCCCTGACCGTGGTGCCGTTCTTCGGGATGCCTTCCGAGGTTTGGGGCGCGGATACGGAGCGTGATTTCGCAGACGAAGGCAGGGGCCCGATTTCAAGAAGGTCTCCAACATGGGTTCGAGTTCTGAAAATCGTGTGGGGCGGCAACTCGAGCACGCTGTCAGCCTTCAGAATAACCTTTGAAATTCTAAACGGGCGCACATGTTCCTCGATGTGGACCACGTGGTTGCTTCGGTCGAGGAAAACGATGTCGATCGAGAACAACATGCCGATGGTGTGCACGCCGTAGGAAGGGACGATCCACAGTCCCTGTCCAGGCCGTGCCCAGCGGCTGGTCCTTCCCAACAGACCCACGAGACGGCCCATGTAGCTGTCCGCCACCGAAGCGTTCGTGGCCACAAAGGTTTCGCGAGTCTTGTTGTAAACGTACACCCGTTTCCGGTTATTGTTGCCCACGTCCATTGCTCCAAACTTAGTCTAACGGCGATGCGCCTAGTCGCGAGACGCCTGCCGTTTTCGACGCCAGATGATGACGTACAGCACGATAACGGCTCCGATTCCGGCAATGATTCGAATGGTTGTAACGTCCATGGTGTTTCCTCCGCACTTTATCGAATTTTGAGTAAACCGACTTGCCTTGCACGAACTTGCTTCACTTGATGGTCAACCTCTCCTTACTGATGAATTCCGATGAACTGCCGGAATATGGTAATGATGGCCGGACCGAGAATAACCACAAACAGAGCGGGGAAGATGAAGAACACGAGAGGTGGGACCATTTTGACCGGAGTCTTGGCCGCTGCCTCTTCAGCTCTTTGCCGCCGTTTCAGTCGCATGTCGTCGGCGTGGACACGCAGCGATTGCGAAACGCTGGTGCCAAAACGGTCTGTCTGGATGAGCATAGCCACCAGCGCCTTGATGTCGTCCACGCCTGTCCGGGACGCCAGTTCGCGCATCGATTCAATTCGTGTCCGCCCGACGCGGATTTGAGCATTGACCAGGTCAAGCTCGCCGCAGAGTTCGGGATGGGTTATTCTCAACTCCTGAGAAACACGCATAAACGCCTGGTCCAGCCCGAGTCCCGCCTCGATGCAGACCACCAGCAGGTCCAGGGCGTCGGGCAGGGCTTTGCGAAGGATGGTCTGGCGTTTTCTGACGCGACGTGACAGCCACATATCGGGCAGAAGAAAACCGGCCACCAGGGCCAGGATCCATACGAACATGCCATTGTTTGACTCTGCCAGGCCCGACACGTAGACAATGATCGCGAAGATGATGGGCAGAAGAACTTTGGCTCCCCTCAGGGCCATGAGAGCTTCCGGGCGCCGGTATCCGGCGCGCACGAGCATCAGCTTGGTGGCAGAAAGGTCCTTGGAGGAGGGAAGCAGCTTCCCGACATCGCTTAGAACCTGGGCGGCCTTCTGCGTCTGCTTTTCGCGGAAGGAGACTTTTCTCTGTGCTGCCAGAGGTTGCCAAAGCCGTGACAACCGGTCGGCAATGGGAAATTCGCCCGGCGCGAACGCGTAAACCAGCGCGCCCGCAACCACGAGAATCGCAACAAACGTCAAACCTACGGCTACCCAAACCATGCTTCTTACCTCAGGCGACTAGACATCGATATTAACGATCTTCCACAGCATCAAAGATCCCACGACCTGGAGAAATACTGCCAGCGCTATGATCCAGGGACCGATGGGATCAGTGAACAGGGGCTTCATATAGCTCGGGTTGAGAAAACGCAGGACGAGTCCCATGATGGGCGGCAGTGAAATAAGGATCGCTGCCGTCAGGCGGCCCTGCGCCGTCTTAATCTTCACTTCGCCCAGAATCCTGAACCGTTCGCGGACCACGTGGGCAAGATTGTCGAGGATTTCGGCCAGGTTGCCGCCAGTCTCCTTTTGAATGAGGACCGCGGTTACGAAGAAACGGACGTCGATCAGCGGAATCCGCTCTGAAAGGTTCAACAGCGCATCGCGCAAAGGGAGTCCGAAATTCTGTTCTTCAAATGTCGTGCGGAA
Organism: Terriglobia bacterium; assembly: GCA_035712365.1. NCBI lineage: Bacteria > Pseudomonadati > Acidobacteriota > Terriglobia > Terriglobia bacterium. The sequence continues at coordinate 116,359 of DASTAW010000027.1, read as the reverse complement.
TTCTCCGGCCACCGGCTCGGGCAATTCCGTTGTTATCATTTCGAGGCCGGTGGAAAAGGAGTGGCCTGCGCGCACAGCACGCCCTAGAAGATCGATGGCTTCAGGGAAAATCTTTTCAAACGCCTTCAGGCGCCCTCTGCGTTTGAAGGCCACAAAGCCGATGGGGATGAGTCCTCCAACGGGAACGAACAGGAGGCCGATCAGGGAATTGTCCATCATCCTGGTACCGATCAAAAACGCGGCTACGGCCAGGATTGCGCTTAGAAGTATAAGCCTGCCGGGTTTCACCTTCATGCCAGCCTGGCCGATAAAGTTCCGCAGTCGGTCGGCCCATTTCCATTTCAGCAGCATCCGGTGAAGCGCAGGGACGTCGCTGAGAAGTTCATCGCGGACGACTTTCAGCTCGAGGGACTCGCTGCCGCGCTTGGCGCTGCGCTCGATGGCGTCGAGGCGCTTTGCCACTACCTTGTCCGGGGCAGTGCCTGCGGCCGACAAAACGAGAACGCCCCCCACGACCAGGATGATAATCAGAAATGTTAGTCCGGCTAATGCCAGCGCCATCTGAATCTCCTTAGCGGACTGCCACCGGCGTATGCTCGAACATTTCCGCCGGCAGGTGAATCCCTGAAGTCACCAGGCGCTCGGCAAACTTGGGACGAATGCCGGTTGGGACGAACTGTCCCAGCACTTCGCCATTTTCACCGATGCCCATCTTCTTGTAGATAAAAATATCCTGCATGGTGACCACCTCGCCTTCCATTCCGGTCACCTCCGCCAGGTTGGTGACGCGCCGTTTACCGTCACTGAGGCGGCTAACCTGGACAACAACGTCAATCGCGGAAGCAATCTGCCGGCGGATGGCCGTATCGGGTATGTTGAGGTTGGCCATTGCCACCATCGTTTCCAGGCGGGAAAGCGCATCACGCGGAGAGTTGGCGTGGATGGTGGTCAGGGAGCCGTCGTGGCCCGTGTTCATGGCCTGAAGCATGTCCAGAGCTTCTTCGCCACGAACCTCGCCCACGATAATGCGGTCCGGGCGCATACGGAGACAGTTGATCACCAACTCTCGTTGGCGCACAGCTCCCCGGCCTTCCACGTTGGGCGGTCGCGTTTCCAGCCGTACCACGTGGTCCTGGTGGAGTTGTAATTCCGCGGCGTCTTCGACGGTGACAATCCGCTCACGGTTGGAAATGAAGGATGACAGCACATTGAGCAGGGTCGTCTTACCGGCGCCTGTACCGCCGGAGACCAGGCAGTTCAGTCGCGAGTAGACGCAACCTCGAAGCAACTCAACCATCTTGGCCGTTAGTGAGTCGTTTTCCACCAGTTCGGTTGCCGTCAGAGGATCGCGTCCAAAACGGCGAATCGAGAGGCAGGGGCCGTCGATGGACAGAGGCGGAATGATAGCGTTTACACGGGAGCCGTCGGCCAGTCTGGCGTCCACCATGGGCGACGACTCATCGATTCTGCGGCCCACTGCGGAAACGATCCGGTCGATGATCGACATCAGGTGGGCGTCATTTCGAAAACTGGCCGCCGTGCGTTCTAGCAGGCCGTTCCGTTCTATGTAGACGTTCTTAAAAGTATTCACCAGGATGTCGGAAATCGTGTGGTCCTTCATGAGAGGTTCGAGCGGTCCCAGACCGAAGACTTCGTCGAGCACTTCCTGAGAGAGCCGTTCTCTCTCGGTCAACGTCATGGGGGCGTTTTCTTCGGCCGCAAGGGTTTCCACCATCTCCGCAACCTCAGCCTTGACCGTGCTCCGGTCAAGCTGGTTAATACGCTCAAGGTCCAGCCGCTGAATCAGCTTGTGGTGGATTGCCACCTTGATGCTGCTCAGGTCGTTCCGCATTGGGTTCGGTGTGGGCATGATTCAGTTACCTCTTTTGAGTGTTGGAAAACAGACCAAAAATCGCTGCTGGCTTCTTGGGCGGTTCCGAAGCGGCAATAGTGCCGGCCAAACGCGTGGCAAGCTGCTGAAAGTTGGATACCAGCGGATTATTGTGATTTCGGGAAAGCGGAGTGCCCAGGTTGATGGATTCGCTGACTTGCCTGAAGTCGTTTGGCAATCGGGCGAAAACGGGCAGCTTGGTCCGCTTTTCAAAGGCTTTGATGGCGTCCTCGTCGGAGCGATGGTAGCGGTTGATAATCACCCGGCACTGGTCGGGGTCAATCCCCCATGAGGATAATTTCGCCAGATGTTTCTCCAGCGTCCAAAGGGCCGGCACGTCAGCCTCAGCCACCAGCATGACCATGCGCGCCATGCGGACCAGCGACCGGGAGTGCATGGAGTAATTGGAACCCATGTCCATGACCAGGTGGCTGCAGCAGCTTTGAGCGACGTTAACGACCCGCAGCAGGGCCGAGGTCTGGATCTCTTCCCACTCGTCCGGGTCTGATGCGCCGGCCAGGACCTCCAGGCCGCTCTTTTCGTGGACCGTCAGCAGAGCGTTGAAGAAATGGCTGTCCAGCCGGTCAAGGTTCTGGGTCGCATCCCGAACAGAAAATCGCGACCGAAGATCGAGAAGGAGCGATACGTGTCCCATGGGGCGGGCGAGATCCATCAGGATAACGCGTTTGCGGGAGACCCGGGCGAGTTGCGCACCGAGATTGACTGCCACCGTGGTGGAACCCACCCCTCCCTTTGCGCCCATGACGATGATGAGCTTTCTTTCAAGAGACTTTTCACCCGGGGCCTGGTCCTCGCGGATGCGCTTCAGGGCGGATTCCAGAGAGATGGTGTCAACGGGCTGGGGCAGAAACTCGCGCACGCCACTTCGCATAGCCTGCATTAAGAGCTCGGGGTCAGGCTGCTTCAGGGGAGAGCAGGCGATGACGACAACCGACGGTTTGAGCCGCCGGATATGCGCGCCAAATTCAAGAGAGACTTCCGTCCCTCCACCAAGATCCAGCAACACAACGTCCGGAATGCTTTCCCCAGGCCCGGGATGCTGCTCGGCGGACGGAGCCCATTCCACCACCGACTCGGCGAGACCCGTCTGCTCGATGCAGGCACGCAGGTAAGAAGTGCTTTTAGCGTCTGTAGCGACAACAGCCGCGGTCAACATTAATTCGTCCTCTTTCCAGACTCACACAAATTTGCAGCAATCCTACTGGCCAGAGCTCTGACCCTGTCCGCTGGTCGCCGGCGGCAGGAACTGCATCGGGAACTGCGGCCCGCCGGGGACCTGGCCGGGAGGCAGCGGATGAACGATCTGGGGCGTTACCAGCACCAGCAATTCCGTCTTATTCTTGTTCAGGCTCTCACTCTGGAATATCTTCCCCAGCAGGGGAATGTCGCCCAAACCCGGAATCTTCTGGAGTGTCCTGGTGACCCGATTGTCCATCAATCCAGCGATTACAAAGCTCTGTCCATCCCGCAGTTCCATCTCAGATTGTACCCGACGAACCGCAAGAGCGGGAACAGTAAAGCCCGTAATTGTCAGGGCATTTGAAAAATCGAGAGAACTGACTTCCGGTTCGACTTTCAGATGGATCGCGTCGTCCGGAAGTATCGTAGGAGTAAAGTCAAGTCTGATGCCAAACTGCCGGAACTGGATGGTGATGGCAGGAACTCCGCCGCCAGCTCCGGTTGACTGAACCACCGGGAACGGAAACTCGCCGCCAGAGAGAAAGGTAGCCTCTTTGCCGGACTCGGTCAGCACATTGGGTTCGGCCAGGATCTGCAGGAGGTTCTTTGTCTGGAGCGCCTGGATCGTGGTCGCCAGGTTGATGTCCGGGCGGAAGATGAAGACGTTCAAGAGGCTGCCCAGGGTAAAGCCTCCCGCCGCCGGACTCAACTGCGACAGTCCGGGAGGCGAATACTGGCCGGTGGTGATGGTTCCGATGTTTTTTGCTCCTGGAAGGCTCATGATGTTCACACCCAGTTGCCTGAGGGCTGACCGGTCCACTTCCGCAAATCGGACCTTCAGGAGGACCTCTCCGGTGGGAGGCGCCGGCACTTCCAGCAGGCTGACCACGTTCTGCTTCCTTGGCACCATTGACTGTGCCAGTTCCAGGATTTTGTCGGCCACATCGGCAGACGAAACATGGCCTGAAAGGGTCACGATGTCCTTGCTGACGGTGACCTTCACCGGCTCATTCGGGAAGGTGTTGCGGATGTCGCCTGTCAGGTCAAGCACGTCGAGGTCAACATAAACGTCAAATGTCTGCATCTGGCCGGACCGGCCCCAGATGACCAGCGAGGTTGCACCCGCTCGCTTGCCATTCAGGAGTATCTCGGTAGGGCTGACGACAACGGCGTCGCAGATGTCCGGATTGGCAAGGGAAACCCGCGTAATCGGGGACGGGGAAGTGACCACCAGCGAGCGGTCCACGATTAAATGGAGCGCTTCCGGGCCTCCCGATGGCGCACCTTCGCCCTCGGCCTGCTGGACGCTGGTGCGCGTATCAATCCGGGATGCCCCTGCCCATGGAGAACTGAAACCTGGCGCTGCGAGCACCGCCGTTAGAACGATCAGGGTCGCAAATGCGGGAAGGGAACGTCGTTCGTTTCTGCTATTTTTTCTTGTCATCGATTCCGCCTGAATTTAGCTTGGATTACCTTTATTGACCCGAAAACGCTTGGTCTGTCTTCTTGTTGCCTCTGATAACTTCAACGACATAAGGAGCGGGGGCGGCTGGCTTCGAAGGCGCTGCCTCGCGCCGCGGACGCGGCTTGCCGCCGCCGCCGCCCACGTGGCGTGGTTCCGCGCCGCCCAGCAGGAGCGCCGACTTGAAAACAGGTTCAGATTTTTCGTCGATCTTCGTGTCGATCGTGTTGCGCAAGGCGAGGTGGATTCTGTTGTCGGTGCTCGCCATGGTGAGCTGGTCGGCCTGCTTCGGCGTGAGGAGCAAAGTAACCACGCCTACGGTGTGGGGTTTCCCCTGTGTGTCCTGCTCCACGGTCTGTCCGGCAGCCAGTACACGCACGTCCTGGATGATGGTACGCGTCAGGCTGTCATCTCCGCCCTGGGGCGTGCCTGTTGCCAGAACATCAACCATCGTCCCTGGCATGGCAAATCCGGAAACTCCCACCACGTCGTCCACTCTTACCGAAACAGCTCTCATTCCAATGGGAATGGCGGCTGGCAGTCCGACCCCGGCTTCTTTAGGAGCGAGCTTGGACTCCAGGATTGGTTCATTCTTCGAAATTGGAGTAATCAGTGACCGGCCAATACAGTCCTGGACCCGCACAAAGGACCCCTGCAGCGGAGTGCTTTCCGGCCAGGCGATCGATTCCACGTCCTGCGCTGTCAATGGGGTGCCCAGGGCCAGTGGGCGTGATGCCACCACGATGTGGGACACCGGCAACGGCTTGACCGCAGACGCCTGCTGGATTTGCCGGTAAACAAAACGGCTTGCGATCACAGCAATCGCGATCGCCACGACCAAAGCGATTAAAGCTCGATTCCTATTCATGTTTCCTTCCTCGGTACTTCAAAAGGTCACCAAACTCGAGTTTGTAAAGACAACAAGAACCATTGCTAAAGCTATTGCCACGCCGAACGGCAGGCGCAGCGTACCGGGATCATCCAGAGTTACGATCGATTCCCGCGCACCCAGGCCGAACGTCGCGAACGCCTGAATCAGAACTACCAGGTTGCCAAGTGTTTGTTTGACCCGACGTTTCCGCACAATTTCCACCACTGCCATAAAGCCGGCGATAAAAATGCTCGCCAGCAGCACGTTCAGGAATTTCCACGGTCCAAGGCACGCTCCCAGCGCGATCATCAATTTCAGATCTCCAGCCCCAATCCCCCGAAGGGCCACCGGAACGATCAGGACGGCTGCGGCGATGCCCGCGCCTTCCAGCCCAGCCTTGATTCCGATCCAGCCCAGGAGAACTCCATTGGTCGCCAGGCCGATTACAAACCCCGAAACTGTGAGCCAATTGGGAATGCGACGAAAACGCAAGTCCAGCCATCCCGCCCACAGGGCCACAAGCAATGCTACGGCCCAAATGACAACATGGCTCCATACTAAGCTGTGCGTGGCTGGCATTCTCTAAACCCTGTGCAATTTCGAGGAGAGGGGAAATAGTTGACCAGATATTGAGGACTTAGTGAACAAGCCGGGCACACTAAAAGCACTGCCCAGGGCACCTTCGAAGCCCAGAAGCTGATCTTGAGCCGCCCCCCTCCGGGGTCGTTCCTGGGAATTGCTTCCTCCCTGGGACACTCCGGATAAGTTGAACTTCCAAGCGGTTGCCGTTGCGCATCCAAGGAGCACTCACCAGCCGAGGAAGCTATCCGCGCTCCTCAGCTGGTGACTGTCTTCCTTACGACTAGCTGCTTGCAGCAGCAAGGTTGCTGGCGGCTGTTGAGAACACATTGTTGATAGCACTGCCGAGTGTTCCCATGACAGTGATAGCAGCCAGGGCAATCAGGACCAGAAGCAACGCGTATTCCGTGAGGTCCTGGCCTTCTTCTTCCTGCCAAAGCCTCTTGAGTAGCTCCGTCATCAGTAAATCCTCCCGTGAGTTGAAGTTTAGGTGGGACACCTTATTTATCGCACCCTGTCCTGCTTTAGAGCACTCCGCGTACCAAACCGTGGCGCCCGAACAAGAGTTATTAACAAAATTTAAGTTCAGCAAAATCAATGAGCTGCAGCAGTAAACCGGTAAACATCCTGATGCGGCCCTCTGGTGCGGTTACGAGGCGTTACCATTTGTTGACGCTAGATACCTACGCGGTTTGACTTCTGGTGACGCTTTCAGCCACGGCCTGTAGACTCTGCTGGGTTCGGACGGGGTGCCGCAGCCCCAGTTTGCCGCAGCCAAATCGGGCCGGCAAAGGCCGGGGACTGCCCACGAAAGTGTCATCGGTCAGATTGCCCGTCTACTTTACCGTGGGGGACGTTTGGTGAACAAGTATTTGTGCAGAATATCCACTGGCGTGGTTTTCGGTCATCTTATTGGATTTAGGGACATAGATGTAAAGCCGATCCTGCGGAAACAGCTTCGTCGGCTGGGGCACTTGTAGGGTATCGATCACCCGGTATTCACCGGCAATCGCGTCGCGCGCGTCTTGTGTGAGATAGTAATTCAGCCAAACGGGGTCGGTTTCCTTTTGAAGGTCGAAATCAAGCACGATGAGTGAAAACCAGCCAGCTCGGATTTGCTTCAGGAGATGCTCATCGGGCACGACTCTCCTCCGGGCCAGAAGCTCGGTTTGCAGGAGATCGGAGAATGGAGTGTCGAATCCCGCCTGTACCAAGTCGCCTCCCCGAAGGCCGATGGCGCGCGCGTGGGCTGGAAAATTCCGTCGGAAGTACGCTTGCACAGCCTCGAACTGACCAACCGCCCCCGGCGCCGGAGCCGGTGGCGTATACCACTGACCGGCGAAGAGGGCAATTGCCAGAAGAAACATGATGTCCACCGGGTATCCGCCTTTTTCAGCCCGCTTCAAAACAAGCGCGGGAACCAGCACGCTGATCATCAGGATGGATTCGAAAAAGTACTGGATAAAAGCTGTTGCTTTACCGATTGTCACAATCCCGAGTATCACAGCGCAGCCGAAGTAACACAGGAGCATTCTGTCCGGATACCTGCGAAGGAACTCAAAGGCAAGCAACACCGCCACCCCAAACATCAGCACAAAAACCAAGAGACCTATCTTGAACTGGTACCAGGAAAAAAGCGTCGCCTGGTAAAGGAAGAAATGCCGCCAGAACTGCTGCCCGGGGAAAGCCACCCATTGGAAGATCCCAAGCAGGCCGAAACCAAACAGCGCCAGGGCGCCGAAGAATTGCGCCAGCCGGACATACCGCTTCTCGATGACGAGAAAGACCATTACGGCTAACGGTCCGGCAATGTACTGCGGCTTGTAGTAAAACCCCAGGCACATCAGAGGCGCTGCCAGAATCAGGGCGGTGCTGTTCCGGAACCTGTATGCAACCAGGAATCCCGAAAAAAAGAGGAGCAGAGCAACGCTGTCAGACAACGCCGAAACCCCATGAAAAGTTACAACCCCATAAGAAAGGAAAACCAAGGGGCTCAGGAGAGCAGCCAGCCGATTTCGAGTAACCCAGAATGCCAGGAGGCCGCACCCTGCCGCGCAACCGAGAATTGCAATTAAAGATAGGAGTCGGAGAGGGGTATACGATGGGTTTGCCGGATCGATCAGGCGAGAGCCAACGAGGTAATATAAGGGCCCGTAAGTAGCGCCTGCGAACCCCTGGTCCGTTGGCGGGGCGTAGATGGGGACTCCCTGTCCGAGCCTGGCCATTTCAGCAAGGGCGCAGCCTTCATAGCTCTCCTCGCCAGGGTAAGTGATCCGGGTGTGCCAGGATGTGAGATTTCGAACAGCAAAAAAGCCGGTCAGGAGAAAGGCCGTAAGAACGCAGGCAATCGCTGCATAGGATGATTTCTTCACGGCCAGCCGGGTCGCCAGTTCGGTGGTTGCCATAGAAAACACCAGATGGTGAAGCGGTCCTTACGTCCGGGGCGGGGAATCAGTCTTCTTTTCACCCCACATCACCACGTTCCACGCCAGCCAGCGGACGCCTGGAATTCGCGTGAGCACAGCATCTGCGGTGCGGAGCGGCAACCACCACCGGAGGTTGTTTTCTGTTTCGTGGTTGATGCGCTTCCAGTAGCGGTCCCGGTTTGGGTGTACGTGGTCCTTCAGGTAGTACTTTGCAAATAATGCCAGCGATGCAATCCAGAACTCGCGATGGCCGAAATTGGAAAAGTATTTACTCGCGAGCTTTACGTCGGCGCGGGTCAGGGGCCGTTCGTCTGGCGTGCGTACTTCCGTCGCCATCTTGCGATAAATGTTGATTGCCGGATTGTAGGCGAGCGGGTCGTAGGAGAAGAAGCGCCCTCCAGGCTTGAGAACGCGGCGGATTTCTTCGTACATTCTGGTCCGGTCCTGCACGTGGTGAATGGCGTTTGCGATGTAAACAATATCGTAGCTCTGGCTGGGAACGTTCAGTTCTTCAGCCACAGCGACAACGCCCTTCACCCCCACACCGAACCGCTTGCCCAGGTTGAGAGTTGTCTCGATCATTCCTGGTGAAAGGTCGAGTGCAGTAACGTCAGCGCCCTGCAGTGCGAAATACACAGACGATTCGCCCAGGCCTGAACCGATGTCGAGTAACTGCTTGCCGGCCAGCGGCCCCATCAACTCCAGGATGAATTGGTTTTCGACTGCGGTTGGCCCTTCGAAGGACTCGCGCACCAGGACACTGTCAGGCCGGGTGATACCTGCCCAGGCGTCATGAAAGGCGGCTTCGCGTTCGTGCGTCACCATGTCAGGCGTCATGAGCGCGCTCCGGCCTTTGCGCTGGCGGCGCTACTGTTCGTTCCAGGCCCGATTTCTGACGGGTCTTTTGTGCCTTCCGACGGGAGCAAACGGTCCCTGACGAAAATCGAGCTGAGTGGATCTTTGTAGATTTCTTTCCAGTCAGACCGGGCGCGCAGCAGCGTGGCCAGCGCGCTTTCACGCTGAATGATACACGAGTTGACACGGTAGCTACGCAGGATGGCAAGGGCGTCAGGGTGGATGTCCTGGACGCTGATGTAATCGGAAAACACGCCTGCCTGCTCGTAAAAATCGCCGCGGCCATCGATGAAGACCTTGTGCTGCGGTCCCAAAGCCCAGAGCAGATAACCCCCAAATCCATAGTCGTTGTACATGGGACCCGGCACAGAATTCTTCCGCAGGTAATCGACTGCCGCAACGGGGAAGTTGCTGGCGGCCCGTTTGGCCAATTCTTTTCTGGTCGGGAGTCCGCGACCAATGGCCAGAATGATTAAAACGATGAGCACCGCATTGACTACGGGCTTGTCATTTTCCGCCTCATAGGTGGGCGCCCAGCGCGCCAGCAGTGAGGCCGCCAGGGGCGCGAAAACGAGCGCGAACAAAATCACAAAGCGCGTGTGAACACAGGTCATATAAGCCGTGAACAGGACGAGGAAGAATTCTTCAACGCGGTATGTGGGCCGGTACGCAACCTGGGCCAGCAGAAAGGCCAGCAGGAGCACCAGCATTACTTTCGGCTCCCACTGGCTGAAATTCAGCGGCAGCCACTCCTGAATGTGCGCCGACTGCTGAGGAAAGAACAGTGCCTTGTCGATGGGAAAAATGAATGCCTGTCCTCCAAATGGAGTGAAGGGAAGTGTGACACAACCCAGCAGCATCACGATCTCCAGATGAATTCGCTGCCGCGGCTTCCAGGGCTCCATCGTGAGGCCGCCAGCCTGGAAGGGAACCAGTCCGCAGATCCAGTAGAGTCCAACAACGCAGAAGCCGAGAATGAACGAGCCATGGGTGTTAACCCAGACAAGGAAAAGCGGAGGCAATATCCAAAGTGACTTCTGCAAGCCCTGCTTGTAGCGTTCCAGGCAGATCAGCGTGATGAGCAGAAAGATGTATCCCAGCAATTGGGGGCGAAGCGTAAAGCACATTCCGGCCAAGGGGATCAGAATGGCCGTGGCGGCAACGGCCGCCTTGGAATTGCGGCTTCGCAGGGTGGCGAAATAGTAAGTAAGGACCAGGATGGCGCTGGTCAGCGCAAAAAGCAGGATATGTAAGCCTCTGAGCACGCCGATTTTGTATGCGAAAGCCAGCACAATCTCGCCCAGCCACTCAAAAGCTAGCGGAGGATTTCCGTAGGCCGTAAACGAGTAGATGTCTGCCTTGAGCCAATGGCCTGTCAGCAGGATTTGCTGGCCCAGTTTTAAGTGCCACCACGTGTCCGGTTCCAGCCGGAACGTTGGAAACATGATGACCGCGTTGAGAGCAACCAGCAGGGCTCCCAGCAGCACGGGGAACGAAAAGCATCTGCGCAGGGCTCGCTGGACCGCCGGTCTCTTCACCACCTGTTCGCTAATCGGAATCATGGTCTCAGTTGCCATCAGAAAGCTCCAGCCGAAGCGTTGAAGGCTTCAGGCGCCGAACTCAGCACTTTGCGCACAGCAACCTTGCCGTTCGCCGTGGCCGTACCAGTGGCATTTGCGGAATTGGCTTCCGCGCTGTCCCGTACAAAAATCGTGCTGATTCCATCCCGGTAGACCTGTTTCCAGCCCGAACTCGAAGTCAGAAGAAGTGCGAGCGGGTTTTCCGGAGGAACCAGACAGGACCTTACGTGATATTTGCTCAGCAGCGGTTCCACATCGGGCTTAAGCGACATGATGGACATATAGTCGGCAAGCACGCCGGAATACTCATAGATGTCCAGCCGTCCGTCAATAAAGACTCTGCCATCGGCCTTGTGGTTCTGAATCAGGTATCCGCCCCAGAAGAAGTAATTGAACGTCGGCCCCAGCTCGGGGTGGGCAGCAAGGTACTGGACCGCGCCTGCTGGCATCTCGATGGCAAGTTCCTGCTTCAGCCTGTTATTCGAAGGGAAGAAAACCGCAATTCCGGCGATGATGATCCCGACCAGGGCGAAATTCAAAACAGGGTGATCTTTTGCTTCTGCATAAGGCGGAAACCACGGCGTGATCAACTCAGCAAGCAGCGGCGCAAAAACAGGTACGAAAAGGACCATGAAACGCGCGTGCATGACGGTCTCTGCCGTGGCAATCAGCAGCAGCGCCATGTCTTCCAGGCGGATGCGAAATCGCCGAACAATAACCAGAATCCAAAATGCCAGCACCAGCACAAGAAACAGTTTCCCGTAGGATTCCGACAAGGCCAGGGGCTGCCATTCCTGGACAATCTGAATGATCATCGGCTGTGATCCGGCCATTTCCAGCGGGTAGGCGGCCAACCGGGTCCCATAGGGCGTGATGATGGAGGCGACCAGGCTGAGGAGAGCGATGAGTTCAACCTGCCGCCGTTCGCGTGGCGTCCATCGCTGGCTGTAAAGATCGCCGACGTGTATTTCTTTCAGGCCGCTCAGCCAGTAGATGCCCAGGACGCCAAATCCCAGCACAAACGTCCCATGGGTGTTGGTCCAGAGCAGAAAAATGAAGGGCAGGATCCAGATGCTCTTCGCATATCCCTGGCGAAAACGCTTCAGGACAATCAGTGTAATGATGAGGAACAAGTATCCCAGCAGTTGCGGCCGCAAGGTCCATGAGATAGCCGAGAGTGGCAGCAGCACGGCACAGGCTGCAAACGCGGATTTAGTGTTTCGGCTGCCGAGGTATGCCAGATAGAAGAGGCCCAGGATAATCGCGCTGATGAGCGCCATCACCAGCACGGCCAGCCCGTGCAGGTTGCCGGCCCGCCAGGAGAGAGACATAATGACCTCTCCCAGCCACTCATAAGCAATCCAGGGACTTCCGTGCGCGGTAAATGAATAGATGTCGTGGGTGGGCCATGTGTGCGTTTTCAGGATCAGGTTGCCCACTGTTATGTGCCAAAGTGTATCGCTCTCGACCCAGCGCAGAGGCTGGGATGCAGAAGATACTGCCTGGTGGACGTTGGTGAACGTCCCGACATAGGCCCCGGCAAGCAATAATGCCGCCAGGAAGGCGTGAAAGGAGAAGACCCTTCTGAGCACGTAGCCGGCTGTGGAATTCCACCGGGCTGAGCGATCGGTCCCCACGCCGCCTGCCGCCGCGGCATTGTGACCGACGGTCGAATTTAATTGATCAAGCGTATCGTCTCGATTAACCATGCTCATTGTGCAAGGCGACATTCGCCTTGCCGTCTACTCCCTCACAAAGCCTGTGTGGCCGAATGCCATGGACTGTGCCGCGGCCCTGCGGCGGCCACGCCGTTTGAGGGGAATGATTTTGCTGTTCGATGAACAAAGATGCTGCTGATGCCGTCTTTGTAGACTTCCTTCCAGTCGGGACTCGATGCCAGCAGCGTCGCAAGAGACCCGTCCGGTTGAATCAGGCAGGAGTCAATTTGGTAGCTTTGAAGCACCGCCAGGGCTTGCGGCTTCAGTTGTACGACCGTGGCGTAATCCGAAAAGACACCAGCGTACTCGTAGACATCACCCCGGCCATCGATAAAAGCCTTGTGTTCAGGCGCCAATGCCCAGACCAGATAGCCCCCAAAGTCATAACTGTTGAACATCCGGCCGGGTACGGGATGTTCCTGAATGTATCGGACAGCCTGAACGGGATAATCCCTGGAAACGTTTTTCCGCAATGCGGTTTGGGAGGGAAGCAACCATACAATGGCCGCAATTGCGAGGAAAGTAAGGGCAGCATTCAGGGCGTATTTGTCGTTGCTGGGATCATAAGTGGGCGCCTTGGCTACAAAAATAGAAGCCGCCAGCGGTGCAAATACAATTGCAAATAAGATCGCGAAGCGAAAGTGGACGAAGGTGGCATACAGAACAATAAGGAAAAGGGAGATCTCATCGAGCCGATAGCGCAACCGGAACGCCACCTGGGCCACGAAGAAGCCAAACACGAGAACCAGCAGCAGCTTGGCCTGCCAGAGCTCCGTATTAATGGGCTGCCATTCAATGATATGGGTGAAATTGAGAGGCAGGGAAGTTGCAACATCAAACGGAACAGCAGCCAATCGGGTGCCATAGGGCGTCAGAGGAAGAACGGCGACGCTTAGCAAGCCGACCAATTCCAGGTGGAGACGCTGTTCCGGCTGCCATCGGACCGCGTAAAGCCCGCCCGAAGAAAATTCCGTAAGGCCGCTAAGCCAATAGAGTCCGAGTATCATAAAACCCAGAGTGAACGACCCGTGAGTGTTCACCCAGAGTAGGAAAACGAGGGGCAAGGCCCACAAGTGTTTCTGTTCTCCCAGGCGGAACCGCTCCAGTGCGATCAGTGTTACGAGCAAAAAAATATATCCGAGCAACTGCGGCCGCAGAGTAAAGCAAAGGACCGCCACAGGGAGCAGGATAAAAGTCGCGAAGAAGGCGGCGTAACAGTTCCGGCAGCGCAGCCAGGCAAAGTAGTACATCAGAAGAACGATTGCGCTGGTCAACGCGATGAGCAGGACGTCCATTCCGCGCAGGCCGCCAAGCCGGTAGGCAAGCGCGGTTAAGACTTCGCCGCCCCATTCATAAGCAACTCGCGGCATGCCGTGGACAGTGAAAGACCAGGTATCAACTGTCGGCCAGTAACCTGTCTGAAGGATCGTATCGCCGTACTTCAGATGCCACCAGGTGTCCGGATCCATGCGCAGCCCGCGCTCGATGGCGAAATTAGCCACAACCAGAATGGCGCCAAGAAACACGGGAAACGAAAAAAATCGCTTGAGCCGAACGATGGATGAGGGTTGGCGACCGGCGGGCGCCGCCAAATCATGGTTCAGGACGTGACGGTCGCATTCGGCCAGGACTTCGGTCGCCGTGTCCGCATGAGCCAAGTTTGGTGCGTCGTTCATCATTTGTGGCTAATTTCCGGGAAAGCCCGTTGACATCGGCTGGGCTGGCAGGCATGACGGATTTCCATCGAATGATAAAAGTCCATGTTGAGAAGCGCGCTCGAGATTGCCCTTGCTGGGCAGGCCCAAAATCAAGGATCATTTCGCAATTTTTTCCGCCACATCGATGACGGCCGGCCGGTCCTGCGCGCTGAACCCCAGCCGCTCGCGCACAAAATAGAGCGGTCGCCGCTTGGATTCCCCGTAGATTCGCCCCACGTACTCGCCGATGATCCCCAGGCAGATCAGTTGAACGCCGCCGATAAACAGCACGGCGATGAGGGACGAAGTCCAGCCTCTGACCAGATGTACGGCGAAAAAGCGCGCGTATAAGGCGTAGATGATGCCCAGGATGGCCAGCGCGGATGCCGCAAAACCCACCCAGGTGGCAAGCCGCAAAGGAGTTATGGAAAATGATAAGATGCCGTCCGTGGCAAACCGCAACATCTTGAAAAGGGGATATTTCGTGGACCCCGCGTAGCGCGCGGCGCGAACATAGGTAACGGCAACCTGTGAAAATCCCAGCCAGCTCACCATGCCTCGCACAAATCGGTCGCGTTCCGGCATGGAGAGCAGGGCATCGACGGCCGCCCGGTCCATCAGCCTGTAGTCGCCGGTGTCCAGCGGGATGCGGGTTTCTGACAGACGATTGATGAAGCGATAGAACGCCTTCGCCGTCCAGAGCTTGAACGCCGTTTCTCCCGGGCGGTCGGTGCGCACTCCATACACAACGTCATACCCTTCGCGCCAGCGGGCCAGGAAGTCACCGATAACTTCCGGCGGGTCCTGCAGGTCGGCGTCGATAATCACCACGGCGTCGCCCGAGGCGTGCTCCAAGCCCGCCGTGATGGCCACCTGGTGGCCGAAGTTTCGGGACAGGCGCACGACTCGAACGCAACGGTCTCGCGCCTGGAGTTGGCGCAGGATGGATGCGGTCCCGTCCGTGCTGCCGTCGTCAACGTAAATGACTTCAAAACGGACGGCCCCGGCTCGCCCGGCGCTTATCGGTTCTCCGAACGTCTGGGGCACGGAATCTGGTGGAGAGGAAGGGTGTGCGCCAATCAACTCCAAAGCGGCAACCAGCCTCCGATGGGTTTCCTGAAGCCCCTCTTCTTCGTTCTTGCAAGGGACCACAACGGAAAGCAAGATCGCTCGGCCTTCGACCCTCCCTGGTTCAAGTGGTCCGTGCGATCGTCCCGGTTGGAAGAAAGATTGGCTCAATTGGGACCCTTCATAATGACGGCTCTTTCGCCCGTTGCGGCCGGTTGGCTGCGGAAGCCGGCAACAAACAATGCTATTTAGCACGTCGCGGGCCAATCAGCAAAGGTTTGGGACGGATTGTGAAATTGCGGGATTATCTGGTTGATTATTGGCGAGTGATCGCGCCGCTACAACTGCTTTATGCCTGTCAGGCCGAGCTAACTGCTTATTCTTCAATGGCTAATGATAACGGCCGGAGACGGGCAACCTGCTCAAATGTCACCAGATGTGGACAGGAGCCATGGCGGGTGGCTGGACGGTGACGGCCCGGCATCGAGGGCTGGCCACCGCACGTTTGGTCCGGTGGATGCCGTGGAGAGCTGCCAAGGAGGTGTAATCCGAGCCTCCAGCCTTTGTGTCGGCGCCGGAGTGCGAGTGTCGCTCGCCTCCGGCCCTCATTGAACCTAACACTGGCTGAAAGCAGCTTTACTGGATCAAACGCACGGGAATGGCTGAACCCCCGCTGGCAATGGTGGTGCTGCCGCCGCTACCGCCTCCTCCCCCACCGCCGGCACAGGCACCACCTATGACGTTCACCACATAGGCACTGACGTTACCCTGATTGGAGCCATCTTCGTTTATAAGAAATAACTGGATAAACCCGATGACATCGACCGTGATTGTGGAGGGGCACGAATTTCCGGGGCACAGCACGGTTCCGTCATAGATCGGTATCGTGACAAGCGAGTCTGAAGTACTGATGGCACCTGTCAATCCGTAGGGATTTCCCGATCCTGCTGAAATCTGCAGGGTCGTAGGATCCATCGTGTCCATCCCGCTCGGACTGTTCTTGTTGCCGCCCTGATGAATCAGGCAATCGACTCCCTGCTCGGTTGGTCCCACCATGTTGCCGGTAATGGGCTGAATTGTTTGGATTCCACAGACAATCTGGTTCTGGTTGCAGCACTCAATGTTCTGGCGATAAAGAGATCCGGCTCCGGGGCCCGTTCCGGCACCCCCGCTGGCGCAAGCGGGACACTCGCTCGCAACCGATCCCGCGGGAAGAAACACCGGCCAGAATTTCCCAGGCGCGGCAGTCGCGCCGCCGTTAGGGTCTCCCGGCTTAATTGTTATTTGCTCGCCCTGCACTCCGCCGGAACTGACTGGGCCGGGATTCCTGATGGCGTGGGGAGGGGAAGGGTCAATGAAATAGGCGGAGTATTTTCCTGTCACCGCGTCATAACAACTTGGATTGCCGAGGGCCGATGTCGTCTCGTGGTTGACACTCGGATCGCAATTGGGCAGGAGCCAGGGCTTGAGGCAGGTTGCCCCAACCAGGGGCCCATTTGATGAAGGATTATACGCTTCCGCTTTGGCTGATGCCGAGACGTTTGCGGAATTGATGCCGAATATCTTGACGAAGAACGTGGGCATTGCGTTCGAGTGACTCGTATCTCTCCCAGCCACGACTTTTATCTGGGGGTCGTTGATGCTTGTTGAGGGAAAAGTGACGTCGGCGTTGGTGATGGCGGGGCTGACGCCGGCAATCAGGTTCGCATTGGCAACAGCTACGGCCCTGTCTTTCGCCAGGCCCTGGCAAGTTGCCGAAATATCCGAACCGCCAGCGGATGTGCAGCCCGCACTCACCAGCTCCTGGGCGCCTGCCAACGCGCCGGCGTCGGCCGCGCGCTGCGCCTGGCTCCGCCCGACGTAGAGTGAAGCCAGGTCTACGCCCAAGCCAGCCATTCCCAGCACAAAGACCATTCCGACTGCAATCAATACAATACTGACACCGCGTTCACTAGGACGTTGCTCATGCGTGAGTTCCCGTGCTCTCATACCCGCCTGCTCCTTAGTTAGAAGTTCGACATGGTGGCATCTGCCTGGATTTTGATGGGGTTTGAAAAGGTCGACGACGGAAGCAACAGCTTGATGATGTGGTTAAAGCCAAAAGTCCAGTCGTAGGGATAATACAGGGTTACGCGGGTTGACGGAATCGAGGTGCTGGAACTGTCCAAAATCGACACACATCGTTCGACTTTCAGTCCGTAGCTGACCCCGTTTTTTGTCGTGTACCACGTACCCGTGCAAGTTGGCCCATTGTAGGTTAAGGATGTGGCAATGAATGACGTGTTGACGCTGGCGTTCGTAAGGTAAGTCACCACGTCATCCCTCAGGGTTGGCACCGAAATGGGGCTCGGATTGTCGGCGTCCTTGGATTCAACAGCCTGGTACCTCGCGCCCTCGCGCACCGCGTTGGCAAGCTTTTGCTTGATGTTGTAAGCGTGCGCAAAATCGAGCAAGCCCGCTGCCATCACCAGAATCAACGGCAGAGCCAGTGCGAACTCAAGCAGCTCTGCGCCGCTGCTGTCTCTGAAGGAGGCGCAGATCGCAGTTGCTACTGCGGAGATAGGGTTGCGGAATCGGGCCGACAGGGCCTTTACGTTGCTGGAACGTCCGGAACCATTATGGGCTTTCATACCACTATTCATTTTTTGCACAGGCTTCTTGCTCCCCATTCAGTAGCTGGTTCCTACCGGGCATGTGGTCGGCTGGTTCTCCAGCCGCATCCGGACCTTTGTCTTGAGGGTGATGGTTGACAGATTAAGGCTGGTGAAGGGAAGCGAGAAAGTATAGGGATAACTAAACTGGAGCTGCAATCCACAGACGTGGGCTGGCGAGCCATTGGGATCCAATTGGACGTACGTAATCGACTTGCTTGTCACTTTGCTCGTAGGCAGATTGTCCGATTGGAGGGCCGGATTCACAAAGTTGGTCCAAATGTCGCTTGCAGTATAATTCTTGGCTCCGGAGCAATACGTCGAGTCGGCGCAGGGGGTCAGCACGGCCGCCTTCGCGCCCTCACGGGCGGCCCGGGTAATGGTCTGGTACGTATTCCATGCCCGGCCGAAGGTGACGATTCCCAGCAACAGCGTCAGAAGGATGGGGAGGACAAGCGCGGCCTCAAACAGCTCGGCGCCGGAATCTTCCTTCGCTTTTGTGACCACTCGGACACAAAACCGCTCAATGCGCGTGCTCGGCCGATGACACATGCGTCCGCCTTTTACCCTTCCAGCGTAGACCATTCAACACCATCCCTTTTAATTACAACTGATTGTTGCCTACGCCACCTGAAAGAGAGGCAAATCTCTTACCAAAATCTGCTTTCCGTGGGCATGAGATATAGCCCAATTATCTAACTACCTTTTCTATCAGTATCCTTAAATTTACCTGTTGTCAATAGGGTAAACGCCCAAATGTATTTCTTTGGTATTACCTGATCAACAAACAACCCGGCCGATGGCCCCGCTCACGCCCGAAGCTCCTGGAAAGCGGGCACCATCTCAAAGGGCTTGCAGGTGGCGCCAATCGTTTCACCCAATTGCTCGATTCTTGCTTCCTCGATATTCCCCAGCAGCAGCGAAGCGCGCCTGAGGTAGTCAATCCGCTCCGGTCGAAGGCCCATGATTCTGGCGCAGGTAGCGTCCACGGATACCGGGTCGCTACCGGCAACCAGGACCCCGCATGCCTTGGGCGCTCCCTGGATCGGGCCGTTTCCCTCCATCCCAACGATGCCGTCAACTATGGCAAAGTCCGGCCGAATGGTGCTGTTAATGTCCAGGATTGACTGGCTGAGGCCCGCCCAGTGAAGTACATTCTTTGGCCAACCGTAACAATTTCCCGGAATGATTCCGAACATGTTCTTAAGCGCGAGAGTAACCCCGACCCAGTGATGTGTCTTCATCTTGGGCATCGAAACCACAAAGTCCGCCGCCAGGACTGTCTTTGGCAGGCAAAGGGATTTCAGTTTCGATGCATGGGTCCGCGGCGACACTTGCGAGACTTCGTCGGTGTTCAAGTCAACGAAAGACCGGTCCAATGGTCCCACGTAATCGCTTAAGCGCAGCACTTCCAGGATTGCTTCTGTATCGCGTTCGTGCCCAGGCCCCTCAGCAACAATGACAGTCTTGGCACCCAGCCGCAGAAACGCTTCCCGTGCGGCCCTGATCACCACGGGATGTGTGTTGATGGTGCCTTCAACGTCGGGTTCGACGAAGTTCGGCTTGAGCAGGACGGACTTGTCTCGCACCGGAGGGCCGAGCTCCTGAAGAGTTTCCCACAGCACCGCCTCCACGCCAGCCTCATAGCTTGCAACGGCCCTGATCGCAACGGAGGAAGGCGAGCGGTGGAAGGGCGGGACCAGGCGCGTGTTGGAATAGCTCATATCACGCCTTTTTCCGGGGATGAAGGTCCAAGCCAGCGGGGAAGCTCGCCCAGGGCCAGCGATGCCCAGGCAACCACCGGGGTGCTCCGCAGGAACTCGCTGCCACCGTAGAAGTCACAAAGAGCGTCCTCGATCGGCCTGGTCGGGCGGCTGAATACCTTCAGGCACAATTGAGTCAGGGCAAGCGAGGCCGGGCTTCGCGGATTTTGGTAGTGCTCTTCCAGCCAGCCGAGTCCCTCGAGCACGGCAGAATGCTCCGGATGCTGCCGCAATGCCAGCAGCGCCCAGGCTGTTGGCCCGATTCGCGGAACTCCGGGAACACCGTAAACGAGTGGATTGCCCGCGTTCCATCCGCCGCCGCGGCAGGCGCGGTCATAGAGCATCCGCTCAGCCAGTTGCAGGCGCCGGGATGCTTCTGGCGGGCGAAGTTGCGGAGGGAGATTCTGGAGCATGATCATCACGTAGGCTGTGGGCTCCACCCAGCTTGCTGTATTCGGGGTCCAGCCCCACCCTCGAAGTGAATGGTCCTGGTGGACGAATATTTCAGACTTCTCCTGCCGGAGCTGGCGCAGGCGCCACAAAAGGTTGCCCTCTGCGGGCCAGGTGCTGCACAGCCATTTTGTTCCACGGGAGACGGCGCCCTCCGGACCTTCTGCCGCAATTGCCATCGCCAGGCATGCCAACGCGGTTACCCAGCATCCGGGATCCTTTCCGGAACTCGTAGGCCAGGCCCCCTCGTCGGTCTGCGTGCGACGCAGCCAGTCGCAGGCAGAGGAGATCACCTTGTCGGGTGGACCTTCATGCGCCAGCAGGGCAAGAATGGACCACGCTGTCGGCTCAGTAGTGCTTTGAAGTCCTTGCCGATAGCCCCACCCGCCATCCGGGTTCTGAGCGCGGCGTAAAAGATCGGGGAAAAAACTGCTTTGCGGGGTATGAATGTCTCGCTCCTGCGGCGGTATTCTGGCCAATTCAGTGCCTGCGGACATTCCTGATACCCGGGGTCGGCCGGACTACATAATGTGTTCCTGCGAGGCCGGCTCTTCTGCCTCTTCAACCTCAGCAATTCCCACGTCCTCGTCATCAACCTGAATCTGCAACTGGTTGATGAGGCGGTGAAGGTATCCGCGCGCCACGCCCAGTGCGCGGGCGGCGTCCACCTTGCGGCCTCCACACTCTCGGAGGGTCCTCATAATCAGCCGCCGCTTAAATTCGCGGACCTCATCCTCGTAAGACCGTCCTGCAACCGTCTGCTCGAAGTCACCGCGAAGGCTGTTGGGCAGGTGCCAGGTTTCAACCGTCGGCCCTTCTGCCATGACCACGGCATGCTGAACGGCGTTCTCGAGTTCGCGCACGTTACCGGGCCATTGGTATTCTTCCAGAGCGTGAATGGCCAGCGGCGAGAACCGCGTGACGTTCTTTCCGAATTGCTGGGCAAACCGTTGCAGGAAATGCTGGGCGAGGATAGGAATCTCATCACGGCGGTCGCGCAGCGCCGGGATCTCGATTTGCACCACGTTGAGCCTGTAAAAGAGGTCTTTCCTGAATTGCCCTTGCTCAACCATGGCTGCCAGGTCCCGGTGAGAGGCGCACAGGACGCGCACGTTGCACTCGATAGGCGTATTGCTGCCCAGCCGTTCGAACGACCGTTCCTGGAGGACCCTCAGCATCTTGGATTGCAGCCCCAGCGGTAAATCGCCAATCTCGTCCAGGAGCAGCGTTCCGCCGTGGGCCGCTTCAAATCTTCCGCGGCGCGTTGCAATTGCTCCCGTAAATGCGCCCTTTTCGTGGCCGAACAGCTCGTCTTCCACCAGAGTTTCCGGAAGGTTGGCGCAGGAAAACGCCACCAGCGGGCCCGCCGCCCGCGGGCTCAGGCGGTGAATGGCGCGGGCCAGAAGTTCTTTGCCTGTGCCGGTTTCACCGGCGATCAACACGCTGACATCGCAGGGCGCCACTTTGCGCGATGTCTCAAACACCTGGTGCATGGACTCGGACGTTCCGAGCATGTCGCCAAAGCGTCCACCGGAGAGGTCGCGCGAACGGAGGTCGGCCAGCTCTCTGGTTATTCTCTGGAAACGGCAGGCGCGGCGGAGAAGCAGCCGGAGGTCCGGCATGTTGGGAGGACTTGAGAGGGTGTCGTAGGCGCCATTTTCAAGGACGGTCCGGGCGAGGCTGTCGTCGGCGTCGTCGACGATTGCAATCATGGGGGTGGATGAATTGAGCTTTTTGATTTCATCCATCAGCCGGAGAGTCTCTTCAGCGTCCTCATCCTCTCCGCTGTCGTGTAAGTCGAGCAAGACGACATCGCACCACTCGCGCCATGCAGGATTTACTTCAAAGTCATCATATTCGCTGGTTCGAACTTCGTAGCCGGGCCCGAGGGCTCTTGTTACCACTTCTGCGAAGGGACCGTCTGAACTGAAAAACAAAACCCGGATAGCTTGTTCACACATCAGCTATACCCCGCTCTCTTGGCAGCTACAAACGATCTGCCGCCCGTACGTCCCGTCTAGGCAAACGCACAGTGACCCAATGTTGAGATTCCGAAGTGATCTCCCTCCCCCTTCGCAAAATTTTTACAGCATGTGCGGCGTGCATGCAATGGTACTAAAGTATGATGTGAAAAATCTAATAAAAAAGAACTTAACCTCTCATCCGGGTAAGGCCTTTCGTCATCTGAAGGAGAACATTGGCCGTTGCTGCCTGCCGCCCGGTCCAGTCCAAAATAGTCCTTCACACCAGCCCCGGAACTTGCGCTTCTTCTGGCAGGTTGATGAAAAACCCTCTGTACCACGTCATCCTGAGCCCGTTCGCCCTCCGCTTGCGAACGGCCCTGAACGGAGTGAAGGGGCTCAGGGTGAACTCCGCGAAGGATCTGTTTTGGTCATTTTCAGTGAGATACAGACCGCCGAGGGAGTGTCGGCTTCGGCCTTCAGAATTCATAATTTATAATTGGTTCTCCAAGCTTCCTTCACCAGCACAAGCTCACCGGACCGGCACCGGCTCATCATTAAGGCAACAACTGAGTCTTATTTTACCCTTGCGCTTCGACACCGGCGGAAATAAGATGCTTGCTGTAGAAGTGAGAGGGTACTCGATGATTTGCGATTGGGAGATCGCCAGGACGTTGTAGCGCCGGGCTTCAGCCCGGCATTTGCCGGATCGGGGTGAATCGTGCTCGGCGATCTGTTTTACCCTTTGCGGGCTCTATGGCGGCGCAAATTCGTGGAAGTAGAAGCGAAAGGGTAGCTTATGACAGACAGCCGAATCGATCTGCCGCAGGGGACGCTCGACCTGTTAATCCTCAAGACGCTGGCTCTTGAACCGCAGCACGGCTGGGCGATTTCTGAGCGCATTCAGCAGATTTCAATGGACGTGGTGACCATCAAGCAGGGTTCTCTTTACCCGGCGCTGCATCGCCTCGAGCGGCGCGGATGGATCAAGGCCCAATGGTCCATGACGAAAAACAGCCGGCATGCGAAATATTACGAGTTAACGGAAGCCGGAAGAAAACAGCTTGAGGCCGAGGAAAGCGCCTGGCGCAAACTCGCGGCTGCGGTCGGCCGAGTGTTGGAAACAGCGTAGCGGCGCGTCCGGCGCCTGCCGGATCGAGTTGATTCGTGCTCCACGATCTAATTTACCGGTTGCGGGCTCTCTTGCGGCGCGATTCCATGGAAGCGGAGTTGGACAAGGAACTGCGCGCGCACGTCGAACAGCAGGCGGAGAAGTATGTCCAGGCAGGGATGTCTCCGGAGGAGGCGGCACGGCGAGCACGGCTCGAATTCGGCGGCATCGAGCAGGTCAAAGAAGATTGCCGTGAAAGTTGGGGCGTGCGCATCGTCAGTGAACTCGCACAAGACCTTCGCTACGGCGCGCGCCAGCTTCGCCGCAACCCCGGATTCACGACGGTGGCGGTATTGACCCTGGCCCTTGGAATTGGGGCGAATACCGCGATGTTCAGCTTCCTTGACGCTGTGGTGATGCGGGTGCTCCCCTACCCACAGCCCGGCGAGCTGGTTGCCATTTATCAACAGCGTCGTGGCGGGGGAACGGAATCCACCCAGGTCCCGTTGTCTGCGTTGAACGTCGTTGACTTACAAAAGGATAGCCAAGGGTTTCAAGAGATCAGCTACTACCATTGGGAGCGTCCTTTTCTGGGCACTCCCAAGTCGGCGGAGTATCTGGTCGGCGCCGCGATCTCACCAGAGTTTCTCAAGCTTCTCGGCGTCGACCCGATCTTGGGCCGTGCTTTTGCACCGAGTGAGTTCGAACCCGGCAATGACCGTGTGGCCTTGCTCGGATATGATTTCTGGCAGCGGCAATTTGGGGGTCGACGCGACATCATCGGCCAGACGATCCAAATGGACGGCAAGCCCTATACAGTTCTGGGTGTTATGCCCAAGGGATTTTACTTCGTAATGGACGTGGACACCAATGTATTGACCCCGCTCGCGCTGAGCTCGGAAGATTTGTCCGAGCGCGAGCGATCGAGTCACACGTTGAGCGTTGTGGGACGTCTAAGTCCTGGTGTGACGCTGGCGAGCGCGCAGGCGGAAATGGACTCCGCCGCAGTTCGCCTAGCGAAACAGTATCCAAGTGCAAACCAAGGATGGGGATTGAAGGTCAGGTCGCTGCTCTCCACTTATTACCGCCAGTCAGTCCCAGAGTCGCTGCTAGCCATTGCGGCCGCTACGCTCCTTGTGCTTCTGATCGGCTGCGTCAATGTGGCAAATCTGCTGCTGGCCCGCTCCTCCGTCCGCCAGAAGGAAATCGCCGTTCGAGCGGCGTTAGGTGCCGGACGGAAGCGAATCGTCCGCCAACTGCTGATGGAGAGCCTTCTGCTGGCCCTCGCTGGGGGTCTGGCTGGAATTTTTGTCGGGTGGATCGGAGTCGATTTACTCGCGCTCGCCGCAAACCACTACCCGGTTCCTGGCCGACAAGGCATTGCGTTGAACGATTCGGCGTTTATCTTCTGCTTGAGCCTTTCAGTGATCACGGCTGTGATTTTCGGGCTTGTACCGTCGCTCCGCGCAACAAAGGTAGACTTGAACGGATCACTGAAGGAAGCTGCCGCCGCGGTCACAACGACAGCGGGACGAAGCAAGGTGGGCGGCCGGTTCATCGTCGCTGAGATTGCGCTCGCGGTGGCGCTGGTGACGGCTGCTGGCCTCCTGATACGCACGTCCACCAATCTCTTGAACGCAGATCTCGGCTTCGACCCCGACCATGTGCTGACGTTCGATACCGCCTTCCCGCCATACAAATACAAGACTGGCATTCAAGAGTCTGAACATGTCGAGGAAATCCTTGCTCGACTCCGCGCACTGCCAGGCGTTACGGATGCGGCTGGTTTCATCCCAGGCGGGAGGCTGGTCTTCAGACAGGAAGGGCAGCCGCCCCCTGCTCCCGGCCAAGAGCCAAGCGCTGACGCGGAGGCTGTTCTGCCTGGCTTCATGCACACGCTAAGGGCAACTTTGATCGCAGGGCGGGAGTTGACGCAAGCGGACACGGCCAGCGCGCCTCCCGTTGCCATCGTCAATGAGAGTTTTGCGCGAGTGTATTTCCCAAACGTCAATCCCGTGAGGCGGCAGATTGTACCTCTTTCGCAAATCTACGGATACGAAAACCCCAATGCGCCGCCCCAGCCTATCCTGATTGTCGGCGTTATCAAAGACATCTTCTTGCGTGGTCCAGTGCTCAGCAAAGGCCCGCGAATTTACCTTCCGTATTCCCAATATCCTGCCCAGCACGGAATGATCTTTGTCCTTCGGACTGCCGTCCAGCCGATGAGCTTGGTTCCGACCGTGCGAGCGGCGGTGCGATCCGTAGACAGCGAAGTGGCGCTCCTCGGTTTCGACCGGATGAGACATGATGTCGCTTCATGGGAACACGTATGGCTGCCCATGACCGCGGTCAGCATATTCGCGGGTCTGGCCTTGCTTCTTTCCGCAGTCGGGATTTCCGGCGTGATCTCTTATTCGGTCGCGCAGAGGACGCATGAAATCGGCATCCGCATGGCATTGGGCGCGGAAAGGCGGGACGTTCTCAGGATGGTGATCGGGCAGGGGCTCAGGCTGGCGTTGATCGGCGTGGCCTTCGGCGTTGCCGGAGCGCTGGCGCTTACAAGATTCCTCGCGAGCTTACTCTATGGCGTCACGCCTACCGACCCGGTCACGTTCATCGCCGTCTCGCTCATCCTCATCGCCGTCGCGCTCGCGGCCTGCTATATTCCCGCCCGCCGTGCGGCCAACGTCGATCCCATGACGGCCCTGCGACACGAATGATGAATTGTGATTGCGTGATTTGGTGATTGAACGGAAGTTGTAACGCCGGTCCCGCCCTGCGGGACTGGCATTTTCCGGATCGAGGTGAATCGTGCTCGGCGATCTGTTTTACCGTTTGCGGACTCCATTGCGGCGCGATTCCATGGAAGCGGAGTTGAGCAAGGAACTGCGCGCGCACATTGAACAGCGGGTTGCGTAAATGTCGCTCCTTTTGCGATGTATGCGACCCGCCGCCGTCATTCCGATCCCGCAAAGCGGGAGAGGAATCTGCTGGTAAGGCTCCTCAGGAGGTCGGAGCTTCAGTTCCGACACTTGTCAGACTCCTCGATCCAACGGGCTTCAGCCCCTGAAGCGATCATCGGGCAATTCTGAAGCACTGACCCGCTGCTCCTGACTTCTGACTCCTGACTTCTGGCCCCTGACTCCTGCCTTCCAGCCTCTCCCGCCGATTTTGCTTGACTTAGTAGGCTAGCTATGGTAGTCTTTACAGAGTGGTTCCCGGTAAGGCGCGGGGCCGGGCACAAGTCTTGCAGAGAGGCAGGCAAAACCTGCCAGGTTAAACATCGAAATTGGCGGTGCAGGATCAGGGAATGAAGCGGGGTGTCTGTAGCGCGCGGCCCATGGTTGGCCCAGCGGTTTTCGCAGTGGCAGGTGACAAATACGTGCCGGCAACGAGCGAATTTTTGCAGTCCCCCAAAAGGCACTTTTCGCGCTGGTTTTGAGGCAAATGGGACAAAAAAACACGTTTTTTGAAAAACGAACCGGAGAGGTTGTTGAAAACAAAGGAAAATTGCCAAAAAACGAACCGGAAACGAACCTAAAACAAAGCGGAGAAGTTGTTGAAAACACGTAGCTGTGGAAAAAACAAACCGGAACGAACCTAAAAACAAAGCTACCGATCTTGTTGAAAACACTAGGGGGGCCGAAAAAACGAAGCGAAAACATAACACAGCGGGCCCAGCTACTAAAAGAGTAGGGAGGTGAAGAACGTGCGGGAAGCACGTTAAGCGGAGACCTGCTGGCCGGGTATATTGCGTAACAGTTTCCGCCTGGAGCACGCCATGGGCTCCTTGTAAGTAAAACAGCCGTGGCGCGTTGAGATGCAATCGTTGACACAAGAAAGGCTGCCGTCTAGTATAAAAACGTTAGAATAAACAGAGATTTGGGCGCGTTTGCGCTCCTGCAACCAGGCCATGCGATCAGAACCAAACTTCGAACAAAGGCGCCGTGAAGTTTTGTCGGCGATCGTGCAAAACTACATCGCCAGGGGACTGCCTGTGGGGTCAAAAACGGTGGCACGTGAAACCGGGGAATCTCTGAGCCCTGCCACGGTCCGCAGCGTGATGGCGCAACTCGAAAGCGAGGGATTTCTGGAGCAGCCGCACACCTCCGCGGGCCGGGTCCCCACGGACAAGGCCTACCGGTACTACGTAGATCGCCTGATGCGGATAGCGCAGTTGACTCCTGCGCTGGCAAAGTTCATTGAAGAGAGTCTCAGCGGCGATGAGGTGCCAAACGATCAATTGATGGCCAGGGCCTCACACGTGCTTTCAGAGGTTTCGAGCCATGTGGGGCTGGTGCTGGGGCCGGCCCTCGAAGAGAAGCTGCTGGAGCACGTCAAATTCATCAGGCTCCCCGATTGCCGGGTATTGGTGGTGATCGTTTCGAAGCCGAATTTGATTGAAAACAAGGTGCTGCGGCTGGACGAAGACATCAGCCAGGAAGAATTGGATCGCAGCGCGGCCTATCTGAATGCCGAGTTTCGGGGATGGTCACTGAGGACCATCCGGCTGGAGATCTTTAAGAAAATCGAGGAAGCCCGTGAACTCTTTGATCACCTTTTGCGCAGCGTGGCCCGCCTGCTGATGGAAGGCGCGCTCGGGCACGACGAACTCGCGCCTCTGTTTGTTGAAGGCACGGCGCGAATCCTCGAGCAGCCTGAGTTTGAGGACGCGCGCAAAATCCGGCAACTGCTGCTGGCCTTCGAGGAGAAAGCCCGGTTGATCGAGATTCTGGGGTCGTTCCTGCATTCTGCGAGCCTGGGTGTGCAGGTTGTGATTGGGAAAGAAAACCCCGCCGATGAGATGCGGCATTGCGCCCTGGTGATGGCGCCGTTGAGGTATGGGTCAAGGATTGTAGGTGCTCTGGGAGTGGTTGGTCCTACGCGGATGGAATACGACCGGGCGGTGACAACCGTCGAGTACGTCGCCCACCTTTGTAGCCGGCTGTTGAGTGTCAATTGAAAACCGCCCGTTACGTCGCCCAAAACAAGCCGGCAGCGAATTTTTTCCGGGCCAACTGTTTTACAGTTTAAGACAGGATAGAATAACGAAGTTATGACAGACGAGAAGGACCTTACCGAAGAACCCGAATCGCGCGCGGATATGCACAGGAATCACCCTGCGCAGCCCGGCGCCGAAAATGTGCCAGGCCTTCCAGCCGATCTGGCCGCCGCCTACCGCCAGGTGCTGGAAGACAAAAAGGAGCTGTTTGATCGCCTGGTCCGGAAGCAGGCCGAGCTTGAAAACGTGCGCAAGCGGGTCGAGCGCGAGAAGGAGGATTTTCTTCAGCATGCAACGATGGGAATCATTCGCGCGTTGCTTCCCACGCTTGACGCTCTTGAACGAGGCCTGAAGCACCGCGAGGAGGATGTTCCGGATAAGTTTTACTCAGGGATGGAATTGATCCATCGCGAACTGCTCGAGGTGCTGAAAAGGGCGGGGCTTACGCCGGTTGAGAGCGAAGGGGCGACCTTCGATCCGCATGTCCATCAGGCGGTCGAAACGGTAGAGACGGACAAGTTCGGTGACCAGGCGGTGGTCGAGGAACTCCAGCGCGGGTACAAATTGAAGCAGCGGCTGCTGCGGCCTGCCATTGTGAAGGTTGCGGTTGCGCCAGCGGGAAAAAGAGCGTCTCCTAAAGGGGATGAGCGATAGTACCAAGCCAGCAGATGACGCTGCGCCGGGCGGAAGGCCCGGCCGGGAGCTCGCGCAAAGGTCCTGGCAAAGCATGGAGCAAAACCTGATGAGGAAGGCTGCGTGAATCAGAAGCGGGATTACTACGAAGTCCTGGGCGTTGGCCGTGGGGTAACGGACCAGGAAATCAAGAGCGCCTACCGTCGCCTCGCGCTTCAGCACCACCCCGACCGCAATCCCGGCAACAAAGAAGAAGCCGAAGAGCGCTTCAAAGAGATTACGGAAGCCTACAGCGTGCTTGCGGACTCTGACAAGCGCGCGGCGTATGACCGTTTCGGTTTTGCGGGCGTGGGCGGCGCCGGAGGAGGAGCGCCCGATTTCTCCTCGACGATCTTTTCCGGACTCGAGGATTTGTTCGGGTCTTTCTTCGATCTGGAAGAGCTTTTTGGCCAGGGCAGAGGGCGGCGTGTCCGCGCCGAGCGGGGCGCTGATCTCCGCTACGAAATGGAGATTTCTTTCGAGGAGGCAGCCTCCGGACTCGACACCAAGATCAAAATTCCTCGCAGCGAGAGCTGCCCAAGCTGCCATGGCTCCGGTTCAAGAAATGGCTCGCAGATGGCTGCCTGCGCTGCGTGCGGAGGGCGGGGCCAGGTCCGTTATTCGCAGGGCTTTTTCACCGTTTCGAGGACTTGCCCGCAGTGCCGTGGTACCGGCCAGGTGAATCGTGATCCCTGCCCCGACTGCCACGGCGAAGGGCGCGTGAGGCGCGAGAAAGTTCTGGGGATCAAGGTTCCGGCTGGCGTGGATGACGGCACCCGGCTACGAATTTCGGGCGAGGGGGAGGCGGGGCGCCACGGGGGCCCGCCGGGAGATCTCTATGTGGCCTTGAAGGTGCGTCCCCATCCTTATTTTGAGCGCCGAGGCGAAGACCTTTACGTCAGGATTCCGCTGTCCATCACCCAGGCTGCCCTGGGAACAGACATCAAGGTGCCGACGCTACGTGGACAGGAGAAGTTGAAGGTCCCTGAAGGAACACAGCCGGGAGCAGTGTTTCGACTGCGCGGCCACGGCATGCCGGTCTTGAACGGGCGCGGCCACGGCAACCTTTACGTTCTGGTTGACGTGATCATCCCTCACAGGCTGTCCCGCGAGCAGCGCCGGACGCTGGAATCACTGGCGCCATCGGTGGAAGTGGAGAACAAACCTGTGGAACGTGCATCCTCCGAAAAAGTCAAAGACGTGTTCGGATAATCCACTGGTGTTCGGGTGAAAATCTGGCCAGAGTGACGGCCGGCGGGAGCGGTCGTGCCTTTTCGCGGTCTGCGCCATAGTGGACTTTGCGTGCCTTCGCTTATTCGTTCCGTTTAGATCGTAAACCCTGCCAAATTCGCTGCACAGCGAATCGCTTGCTGTGCAGAATTCCGATGCCTCAGAGGTGTGGCCAGCGGAGCCAACGAAAGCCGACGGTGAACATGCTGCCATTGAATCCATGGTTCGGTTGCTCGAGCCCGGCATTCGACATGTGGAAATAATGATATTCAAACACCACGGCCCGTTGCGCGCCTACAAAGTACTGAAGTCCCACCCCGCCTTGCGAAAGAAACTGCGTGTGCCCTGTGATTTCAGACGCATTCTCGTTGATGGTGGTGTGCACGGGTCCCGACCCGGCATCGAAGTATGGCGCCACCCTGCCCACGGGTTTGAATCCGAAGCGCATCACCAGCGACGTTCCGATCAGGCTTCCGCCGGGATGCGCGGAACCGCCAAGCATCTGCTGGCTGATCAGCTCAAAGCGTTTCAGCGGAAGCCGGGAGTGCGGAGAATCCCAGGCGATGAACCCGATCTCGGGCGCTGCGAAAATGAAGTTGATGTGCGAAACGTTGTGCGGGATATCGTTCTCAACTCCAAACCCCAACTGGAGGCCCAATGTGAGCCTTCCGTGGCTGGTCCAGTAGGGTTCCGCTTCAGGCTGGGAAGGCTGAGCAGCCTGGGTTGGGGTTGAGAGATCGCTCGTGGAGGCGCCCTGGCTGAAAGCCACGAAAGGCGCACTCGCCCAGACTAATCCCGCCAGGGCAAGGCCTTGCAAAATGGACAGTTTTTGCATACGAATGGGTTCTCCGCATTCCATTCCGGGTGTAAAGACGCAGTGGGAACTGCTATCCCAATGGAGCCAGAAAATTAATCCAAAAACGCGCGGGCGACGGCTGATTATTTTTTCATCCACGCCCTGTTCCGGGAATTCCGCTCCTCTTACCTTTCGGGCGACGAGGCCTGTAACGGCAAGAGAGAGCAACGCAGAATTGTCCAAAGGATTTTCATGCCGGCGCGAACACTGCCAGAAATGGTGCCGGAAACTTTTGACTGGCCGTGCAAACGCCGGCTATAGCGGACGGGGAGCTCGCATACTCTAAGGCCCAGCTTGGCAGCCCGTGCCTGCATCTCCACAGTCCAACCGTACGTCCGGTCTCGCAAGTCGAGTTGCGCCAGGGAATGGCGGCGAATGATGCGCATGGGGCCGAGGTCGGTGAAACGAACGTGCCACATGATGGAGATCAGCCGTGTCGAAAACCAGTTTCCAAAACGCTGGAGCGCCGTAAGCGATCCCGGTTCCGGATTGCCAAGGGTGCGCGAACCCAGTACCAGGTCCCACGTGTCCTCATCAAAGCAGCGGACCATCGACTCGAGGTCTTCGGGATGGTCCGAAAGGTCCGCGTCCATAAAGGCAATGGCTGTTACGCAAGGCTGGACCTGGCGTAGGCCGCCCAGGCAAGCCTGGCCGTATCCGCGCCTTGGCTCACGCACGACTTCGGCCCCAGTAGCGGCGGCCACTTCGGCCGTCTGATCCAGGCTTCCGTTATCTGCCACGATGACCTGGTAAAACAGTCCCCAGGGGACGCGGCCTAGAACGCGGCCAATGGACTCGGCCTCATTCAGGGCGGGAATAATAAGGGCATAGGTGTGGCGCATGCGAACCCGATAGGATGCCTGAAGGCGGTATTTTACCATTGCTGGCCCATGCGGCAGGTCCGTTGTTCGGCAGCGAATGGAATCTGCTTCGAATTTTGTGGTATAAAATTTAGTTTAC
Organism: Terriglobia bacterium; assembly: GCA_035712365.1. Classification (NCBI taxonomy): domain Bacteria; kingdom Pseudomonadati; phylum Acidobacteriota; class Terriglobia; species Terriglobia bacterium. The sequence goes on along the minus strand of DASTAW010000027.1, from coordinate 84,356 downwards.
TACGCGATGCAGGAAACCCATATTCCAGATAGTTGCTTTCCCCGTGTGCCCACGGTCTACTCGAAGCGGCGATGGGCATTATTTGAAGGCCGGTATTGGCTGCGGGATATCGTTCTCGCGCTGTTGCTGGCCTTCACGGTCTTCCTGTTTCTTTACCAGCCGGTACAGGTTGAAGGCACCAGCATGCTGCCGGTTCTGAAGAACCACGAGCGCATTGTGGTCAACAGGTTTGCGTATCATGTTGAATCCATCCAACGTGGCGACATCATTGTGTTCTACTATCCGCTGGATCCTTCAGAATCGTTTATCAAGCGGGTTGTCGGGCTGCCCGGGGACTGGGTGAGCATTCGAGATGGGCAGGTCTTCGTGAACGGCAGGCGGCTGCATGAACCTTATCTCCGGCCGGCTTATGCGGACAGTGCGACCTATGCGCCCGTCCATGTGGCCCCGAACCATTATTACGTTTTGGGCGACCATCGGGATTTTTCAAACGACAGCCGCGAGTGGGGACAGGTTGCGCGAAAATATATCTACGGGAAGGCGGCGTTTGCCTATTGGCCTCCCGGTGATGCGGGCTTGCTGCGCTAGGCCGCAGCCGGTGCGGGCAGATTGAAAACGGCCTCATGGCCTTATTGAGGATTGTAAAATATAGTGACGTTTTCGCGTAGCGCCGGTCCCGCCAAGCGGGACCGGCCTCGATAAATGTCGCCGAGACGGCGGCGCTACAAAAACAACGTGTCACTAGATTATGCAACCTTTTGTAAGTTCATCACCCGGAATTTTTTGGCGACGGCTGAAACGTATCATCGGGGCACAGGAGGCCGGCTGTGCAGAAGCACCCAACCCGGACCTGAAACGCTCCGCACGGAGAACGAATGCAGGCGGTTCTTGCTTTAGAGGATGGAAGGATTTTTCGCGGGCGGGGATACGGCGCTGCCGGCGAACGTTTTGGCGAAGCGGTTTTCAACACTTCGCTTTCCGGTTACCAGGAAATCCTCACAGATCCTTCCTACGCCGGCCAGATTGTGTGCCTTACGTATCCGCACATCGGCAACTACGGCACCAACCCGCTGGATTCAGAATCATCTTCTCCCTACGCCGAAGGGCTGGTGGTCCGCGAACTGGCCGAACTCGCCAGCAATTGGCGGTCGGTGGAATCAGCTTCAGCGTTTCTGGCGGATTTTGGAGTGCCGGTGATATCCGACATCGACACGCGCGCGCTGGTGCGCCACCTCCGGACCCACGGCAGCATGCGGGCCGTGTTGTCTACGGTAGATTTTGATGAGCAGAGCCTTCTGCGAAAGGTGAAGGCCTCGCCGGATATGGTCGGGCTGGACCTCGCCAGCCGCGTGACGACTTCAGCGCGCTACGACTGGAGCGAGCCCTCGACCGATATTTATCAGGACCAGGCAGCGGCGGAAGGCAAAGTGCCGCGCCATGTCGTGGCTTACGATTTCGGCATCAAGCACAACATCCTGCGGCGGCTGGTGGATACCGGGTCCAGGGTAACAGTGGTTCCGGCAAGCACCTCGGCCGCGGATGTATTGGCCCTGAAACCGGACGGAGTATTCCTTTCCAACGGGCCGGGCGACCCTGAGCCCGTCGATTATGCGGTGCGAAACATCCGCGACCTTACAGGGCGAGTGCCCATCTTCGGAATCTGTCTGGGCCATCAACTGGTGGGACTGGCGCTTGGCGGAAAGACCTATAAGCTGAAATTCGGGCACCATGGCGGCAACCATCCGGTGATCAATCTTGAGACCAACAAGGTGGAGATTACGGCGCACAACCACGGTTTTGCTGTTGACCCCGACTCGTTGAAGGACAGTGAAGTAACGCTGACGCACCGGAATTTGAATGACAATACCCTCGAAGGACTGCGCCACCGCTCGTTGCCGCTTTTCACCGTGCAGTATCATCCGGAAGCCTCGCCTGGGCCGCATGATTCGGCGTACCTGTTCGACCAGTTTGTGAGATTGATGGAGGAGTTCAAGTCTGGAGGCGGTGCATGAAACTTGAAGAAATCGACCATTGGATGACCCAGATGACCGACATGATGGTCAATACCAGTTCCAAGCTTAATCAGGTTGCGGATCTTAATCTTGTGCTGGGCCAAAAGCTCGACCGACTTGCTGACCTTTCGTCTCAAACCGAACAAAAGCTCGACGGGCTTGGCGATAAGATTTACAAGCTGGCCGATGTCTCTGCATCGACAAACCAAAAACTGGACCGTCTGGCTGACCTCTCGGTTCGAACTGAACAAAAAATCGACCGGCTTGCTGATCTTTCGGTGCGGACGGAGCAAAGACTTGATAAGTTGGGAGACAAGATTGACAAGCTGGCCGATGTTTCTGGCTCCACGAATCAAAAACTGGATCGTCTTGTGGAGGCCTTGTTGCGCCGTGAGGGGCGGTGATGAGCGGAAGGCACTGAGCCAAATCCCTGCCCTGACGAAGGCATGGCAATAAACGTCAAGAGCCGCGTCAGGGCACGCCTTTAGGCGTGCTGACGGGAAGGGTGAAAACCGGTCTGGCTTTAGCCGCAGAGGTTTGGTCTAGAGGGGAGCGGTAGGGCTGCGAATGCGTGTCAACTGGACAATAACGGGCGATGGACTCGCGACACTGGTGGCTGGCATCATCGCATTCTGCGCCGTTTGGTGGCAGGTCCGCTCTTCCACCTCAAACCTTCAGAAGCAGCTTGACACCGAGAGGGAAGCACGCAATGAAGAGTTGAGACGGCGAAAAGTTGGAATGGCACGCGTGATGCTTGTAGATTTGACCGCCGTCTACTTTACGTTGAGAAGCTTGGATAGTTTGCGTTCCACGGATCCGGACTGCGTGAGGCCCCTGCCTCTCTTTAAGGCGATCCCAAGCGAATGGTCCATGGTGTTTTCAGCAATCTCCTCTATGCTGGGCGACCTTGACGCACACGTGGTCTCCGCCGTGGTCGCATGCTACTCCGCAGGCGCGAACTTCCTGGCGTGCATCCGGGACTACGAGGCAAGCGCCGAAAGGGTTCATAAGGGTGATGACATTTTCGAGCAAGATATAATCTCCAGGCGCCTGCTTGCGGGTCTTAAATGCAAATTTGAGGAGCTACGATTGTCGCTTTATTTGGCTTCCTGGTCGCTTTGCAGTTTTGCAGGAGTGCCGTTTTGTTCTCGCGATGTCCCGGTTGCCTCTGAGTGCGACCTGCTGGAGAAACTTGCAAAGACACAACCTGAACTGGCAGAGGCAATCCAGAAGAGCGCGGAAGATGCCTAAACGTACTGACATCCACAAAGTTCTCATTATTGGTTCCGGGCCGATTGTAATCGGCCAGGCGTGCGAATTCGACTATTCCGGGACGCAAGCGTGCAAAGCTCTCAAGGCCGACGGCTATGAGGTGGTGCTGGTCAACTCCAATCCGGCCACCATCATGACCGATCCCGAATTTGCTGACCGCACCTACGTCGAACCCCTCACTGTGGAGTACCTGGAAGCCATCATTGCCCGCGAGCGTCCTGATGCCGTGCTGCCCACTGTGGGCGGGCAGACCGCGTTGAACCTTGCCATCGAATTAGCCGAGAAGGGAATTCTTGACCGCTACGACGTGAAACTGATGGGCGCCTCGCCCACGGCCATCAAGATTGCTGAAGACCGGCTCTGGTTCAAGGATGCCATGAAGAAGATCGGCCTTGAGGTGCCGCGCAGCGTGCTGGTCAACACGGTGGAAGGGGCGCTGAAGGTTTCTGATCAGATCGGCTTTCCGTTGATCCTGCGGCCCTCGTTTACCCTGGGCGGGACGGGGTCCGGCATCGCCTATAACCGCGAAGAGCTTGCCGAGAAAATCCGCTTTGGAATCGATCTGAGCCCTGTCCACGAAGTGCTGGTGGAAGAGTCCGTGCTGGGCTGGAAAGAGTTCGAGCTGGAAGTGATGCGCGACCACGCGGACAACGCCGTGGTGATCTGTAGCATTGAGAATTTTGACCCCATGGGAGTCCACACCGGCGATTCCATCACCGTGGCTCCTGCGCAGACGCTCACCGATAAGGAATATCAGGTGATGCGCGACGCCGCCTTCAAGGTGATCCGCACGGTAGGGGTCGAGACCGGAGGCTCCAACATTCAATTTGCGGTCGAGTCGGGAACGGGACGCATGGTGGTGATTGAAATGAACCCGCGCGTTTCCCGCAGCTCGGCCCTGGCGTCCAAGGCCACAGGCTTTCCCATCGCCAAGATTGCGGCGCGGCTGGCCATGGGCTATCGGCTGGACGAAATTCCCAACGACATCACCAAGAAAACTCCGTCGTGTTTTGAGCCCACACTCGATTACGTGGTGGTGAAAATCCCCAAATGGGCCCAGGAAAAGTTTCCCGAATCCGACTCCACGCTGGGCACGCAAATGAAGTCCGTCGGGGAAGTCATGGCGATCGGGCGGACCTTTAAAGAAGCCTTTATGAAGGGCATTCGGTCGCTCGAGACGGGCCGCAAGCCTCCCAAGCCCCCCGCCGACCGTGAAGAGATTCTGCGCCGCGTTTCCACACCCAATCCCGAACGACTCTGGGACCTGCTTTACGCCTTTAACGCAGGCGAGAGCGTGGAGACGCTGGCCGAAATTACCCAGATCGACCCCTGGTTCCTTGACCAGGTCCGCCAGATGGTGGTGATGCAGAACGAGCTTAAGCGTTTTGACATGGCGGGCGTGCCGGTCAGTGTTCTGCGCGAGGCCAAGAGGCTGGGCTTCTCAGACCTGCACCTGGGTGAGTTGTGGGGAGTCAGCGGGCCCGAGGTTCGTCAAAAGCGGCTGGAACACAATGTTCGGCCGGTCTTTAAGCGAGTAGACACCTGCTCGGCGGAATTCGAATCCTTCACACCTTATTTCTATTCCACCTACGAAGACGAGAATGAAGCGGAACCGACCGACCGCAAGAAGATCATGATTCTTGGCAGCGGCCCCAACCGCATCGGGCAGGGAATCGAGTTCGATTACTGCTGCGTCCATGCGTCGTACGCGCTGAAGGAACAGGGATACGAGACGATCATGGTGAACTGTAATCCCGAAACCGTCTCGACCGATTATGACACCTCAGACCGCCTCTACTTCGAACCGTTGACCTTTGAAGACGTCATGTCGATTGTGGAAGAAGAGCGCCCGGCCGGCGTCATTGTCCAGTTTGGCGGCCAGACGCCCCTGAATCTTGCCCGACAGCTCAAGGCGGCAGGCGTCCCGATCATTGGCACATCGCCGGAATCCATCAATCTGGCCGAAGATCGCAAGTATTTCGGAAAACTGCTCAGAGACATGGAGGTCCCCCAGCCCGAGAACGGGACAGCCATGAGCGTGAAAGAGGCCCTCGAGGTCGCCAAACGGATTGGCTATCCAGTGCTCGTCCGGCCGTCATACGTCCTGGGCGGGCGCGCCATGGTAATTGCGTATGACCAGAAGATGCTGGCGAACTACGTGCGCCGAATCGAGGAACTGGAAGGCGCATTCCCCATCCTGATCGACCGCTTCCTGGAGAACGCTACCGAAGTAGACGTGGACGCGCTTTCTGATGGAACAGACGTTGTGATCGGGGGCATCATGGAACACATCGAGGAGGCCGGCATCCATTCGGGTGATAGTTCCTGCGTCCTGCCCTCAGTGAATATTCCCGAGGAAACCCGCCGCAGCCTGATCGACTACACCACCAGGCTGGCTCGTGAACTGAAGGTGGTGGGATTGATGAATACTCAGTACGCCATCCAGAACGGAAAAGTTTACGTGCTGGAGGTCAATCCCCGGGCGTCGCGGACAGTACCCTACGTGAGCAAGGCGACCGGCGTGCCCCTGGCCAAGATTGCGGCTCGATTGATGGTGGGCGAGAAACTGAGTTCCTTCAAGCTCGAACCTGAACTCCCAGTCGGTTATTTTTATGTCAAGTCCCCAGTCTTTCCGTTCCAGAAATTTCCGGGTGCTGATTCGGTGCTGGGGCCGGAAATGAAATCCACCGGCGAAGTGATGGGCTGCGCCGACGACTTCGGGCTTGCCTTCGCCAAAGCCCAGCTTGCCGCCGGCCAGAAGATACCGCTGAAGGGCACCGTCTTTATTTCCGTCAACGACCACGACAAGCCCCACGCCGTCAGCCTGGCGCGCGACCTTGCCGGGCTGGGCTTCCGGCTGATCGCCACAAGGGGGACCGCCGCGGCCATTCGCGCGGCGAAAATCAAGGTGGAAAAAGTCTATAAAGTGGAAGAGGGCCGGCCGAATGTGGTTGACCACATCAAGAATTCCTCCATTGACCTGATCATCAATACGCCTCTTGGCCGCGGCTCGCGCTACGATGAGAAATCCATCCGCCGCGCGGCCATCCAGCACGGAGTGACCTGCATTACGACACTTTCGGCCGCGACGGCCGCTGTTAACGGTATCCGCGCCCAACGCGACCGCGGCATTGCGGTCGCCTGTCTTCAGGAGCTTCATCTGGAGCACAAGGTGATGGCCCAGAGGTCTGGCGCCAGTAAAACGCTCAACACGGGTGGCTGACACTCATGACAAGGAAAGAAATTCTCGATCGGATTAAAGGGGTCTTTGTTCCCGTAGTGACACCCTTCAATACGCGCGGCGATCTTGACGAGGCGGGGTTCCGTTCCAACGTGCGGCGGTATGTAGGGCAGGGATTTAATGGCATTCTCATCGCAGGGTCAACCGGCGAGGGTCCGTACCTGACCGAGCGCGAACGGATGCGCCTGGTGGAACTGGCCCGGCCATTGGTTCCCGCCCCAGAAATCCTGCTGGTCGGTACTGGCGTTGAAGCAACACGCCAGACAATCCATTTGAGCAAGGAGGCCCTGAAACGAGGGGCCGATGCTTTGCTGGTGCTGACGCCAGGTTACTTCAAGAACCGCATGGATTCAGCCGCGCTCACCGCGCACTTTTCGGCCGTGGCCGACGCCGTGCAGCGGCCCGTGTTGATCTATTCAATTCCGCAGTTTACCGGCATCAATATTGACCCGGAGACGATTGCGCGCCTCTCGCGCCACGGCAACATTGTTGGCCTCAAAGAGAGTTCCGGTAACCTGGAGTTCCTGCGCGATGTTTTGACGAAATCCAAGGCAGGATTTCGCGTCCTGGCAGGCTCGGCATTGATCATGCTGGACGCTTTCCAGGCAGGAGCAGCGGGCGCTGTTCTGGGCCCCGCAAACTACATACCGGACCTGTGCCTTGGAATCTACAATCGATACCTCCAGGGCGATTTTGCCGGCGCCAGGCAAGTTCAGCAGAGCATCCTGTCCCTCGTCCAGGAAGTAAACGTTCGCGCCGGGATACCTGGGATCAAATACGCACTCGATTTGTGCGGTTACCGCGGCGGAAAACCCCGAAGCCCTCTGCTGCCCTTAAGCCGCGTCGAAGGACGGAAGGTGGCTGCTGCCCTGAGGGAGGTCGGCATCCACCCGAAGAAGTTCCAGGCGGCCTGATTTTTCAACCCTATTTTGAATCGTAAGTCGCCATTGCAACATCATTGTAGAGTTGCGGGAGGTATTGCCGGGGTGTTGTTGCAATTCTAGCCGCCGCGTAGTGTAGCATGTGAAGAATATGGATACCGTATCGCTGCCGCTTTCTCAAGTCCCGAAATCGAGCAAGCTCCTGGTGGACTACGTGGAGCGGCACGGCAAGGTTGCCCGATATTACAACGGCTCTCCCTTTTCTGCCGAAACTTATGACAATCTCAGAGAGAAGCTTCAAGACGTTCAAATTGATCGAGAGACACTTGTCGGTGTTCTGCTGAAACAAAACAAGGCTTTCGGAGCCGGCCAGGATACCTTGCAGAACATTCAGCGACTCAGCCGTCCGGAGACTCTGGCGGTTGTAACCGGGCAGCAGGTTGGGCTCTTATCGGGTCCGGCCTTCACCCTTTATAAGGCTTTAACGGCGGTGCGGTTGTCGCAGTCGCTCAACGAACGAGGGATGACAACCGTAACGGTATTCTGGCTGGCCTCCGAAGACCACGACCTGGAGGAGGTAGCCCAAACCTACGCTTTGAACGACGAATATGAGGCCGTTCATTTGCACGACCCTGGAGACCGGCCCGCACCCCAATCAGCCGTTGGCCGGGTAAAACTGACGGAGAGCATTTCCGGAGTGCTCGACCGGCTGAAATCTCTCCTCCAAACTTCCGGCAATGGCGCTCAATTGCTTGACGACCTGCGTATCGCGTATCGGCCCGGAAACACGTGGTCACACGCATTTGCGCAGTTTCTTACCCGCCTGTTCGACCGTTGGGGTGTGATTCTTCTTGACCCTATGGACGCGGCGATCCACGCGTTAGCTGCTCCGATTTACTGGAAGGCATTGCGCCAGGCTGTCGAGTTTCGTTCGTTGCTTCAGGCGCGTTCAATTGAACTCGTCAAAGCGGGCTACCACGCCCAGGTCCACATTGCTGAAGATTCGACCCTGCTCTTTGCTGATCGGGAAGGGAACCGCCTGCCGGTGCACGGCCCTGCCGCCGGCGGGAAAGAGTTTTCGATCGGCGACCGCCAAACGGCTTCTTTCAGCGAGCTGGAGAACGAGATCAAAGATCGGCCGCTTAATTTCTCTGCCAACGTCCTGCTGCGGCCGGTTGTGCAGGACTCGCTGCTGCCAACCATTGCTTACGTTGCAGGACCCTCTGAGTTGGCGTATCTCGGCCAGTCGCAGGTGCTCTATTCAGCCCTTAATCGGCCGATGCCCGCAGTCTTTCCCCGCTGCGGCTTCACTCTGCTTGACCGCCGCGTCGAGCGCTGGATGGAGAAATATCAGGTTACCGCCGAAGACGTCTGGCTTGGCCAGGACCATCTTAGTCAGCGCATTGCTGCCACGGCACTTTCGGAAGGCTGGTCCGAACGTTTTGACCAGACGGAGAAGGAATTGGCAGAACTGCTGTCACGGTTGCGAAAGGATATCGAGGTCCTCGACCCCACATTGCTGGATACGCTGAACCACGCGGAAGAAAAGATCCAATATCAGGTCGAAAAGCTCAAAGCCAAATTGACGCGTTCGGTACTCAGCCGTTCGGATGTCCTGGCGCGCCACGAACAGGCCCTTCTTCGTGCCATCATGCCTGAAAAGGAATTGCAGGAGCGGCTTGTCAGCGGGGTGTACTTCCTGGGCCGGGCGGGGTACGGGTTGCTTGACCGCTTGCTCGATCAAATTCCTGCCGATTCTTCGGGGCACTACATCATGAGTTTTTGAGTTTCATTCGGGCATTCGTTTAAGACAGGATTCGTGGCCACGTTAGGCTGAGAATCCCTCGCTTGCTCTTGATATACTGAATGAAGTTTTTCTCCTGAATATCGACGCCTGAACAGAGGAGAGAAGAATGTCTGAGCAGCAAGCACGGGCCCCAAGCGCGGAAAAACCGAAAAATCAGCGCCACACTCTTCATATTGAGACCAACTCCCGCGTGGAGTTTAGAGATGTTACCAGCCAGATCGAGCAGTTGGTCGAGAAATCGGAAATCGAGAGCGGCCAGTGCCACGTGTTCGTTCCGCATACCAGCGCGGCGGTCCTGATCAACGAAAACTACGACCCAGGTCTCCGCGAGGACATTGCGGACTTCCTCAAGCGGCTTGCGCCTACCGCCGCTGGTTATCGCCACAACGACGGCAACTGCGACTCTCACCTCAAGGCAACCCTCCTCGGCGCCACCAGAACACTTCTGATTGAGGACCATCGCCTGCTGCTCGGCCGCTGGCAAGGCGTATACTTTTGTGAATTTGACGGACCTCGCCGGCGAGACCTCTACGTCAAGCTTGTCTCGGATTAGCCATGGAAATGCTCGGCCTTTACATCCAGGTCCCTTTCTGTGCCTCAAAGTGCAGTTTCTGCAATTTCAGTTCGCGAGTAGCTCGCGCGGACGTCTATGACGCCTACTGCCAGGCCGTGGTCCGGGAAATCGACAGCCTACCGGAAATTTATGGGAGGGCTGGAATAGCGCCGACTATATTCCAGAAATCCGTGGACTCGGTTTACATAGGGGGAGGAACGCCCTCACTCCTTGGAGCCGATCGCCTCAATCAGATGGTCGCTGGACTTCACCGGCTGTTCCGGTTTAGTCCCAACGTGGAATTCACTTTGGAAGTCACGCCGGGATCGGCGGACAAGGATTTTCTAAAACATGTCCGGACTCTCGGCATTAACCGCCTCAGTATCGGTGCACAGTCCTTTGATGATGGCGAGCTGTGCTCTGTCGGACGGCTACACTCTGCTGATGACACCCGAGCATTGATTCGAACCGCGCGTGATGAGGGCTTTGATAACGTCAGCCTGGATTTGATTGCCGGGCTGCCGCACCAGACGCCAGGCTCCTGGAACTCTTCATTAGATTCTGCGATCGCGCAGACGCCAGAGCACCTCTCCCTCTATCTTTTCGAAATTGACGAGAAGAGCCGCCTGGGCGGTGAAGTACTGCGCCACGGCATACGCTATCACGCTGGGGAAATCCCGGATGATGATTTCATGGTTGATGCATACGAACTGGGGCGCGAGCGATTGCGCCAGGCGGGCTACCGTCACTATGAGATTTCAAATTTCGCGGTTTCGGGCCGCGAATCGATCCATAACCGGAAATATTGGCAGTTGGAACCGTACCTGGGCCTGGGCGCAGGCGCACACTCTTCCGACGGGCAATTCCGTTGGGAAAACGCCACGGCGGTGGAAGAATACGAAAGGCGCCTGGCACAGGGAGAGTCGCCAATCTGCGAGCAGCGGCGGGTGAACTCCGAAGCGCAATTGGAGGAGTTCTTTTTTCTCGGACTTCGCCAGTTGGATGGGATTAATCTGATCGAGGCCCGTCGCCGCTGGGGCAGCGGACTCCTTGACCGGTGGACTCAGAAGATCCGGTCGCTTGAAAGTGACGGTTGGCTTGAGCTGCACAACGGCCGGGTGCGCCTGGCGGAAAAAGCGCTCCTGGTTTCAAACGAGATCTTCCAGGAATTCGTCGGCGTCTAACGCACTTGATGTTCGAGACTGGAGAGATTAACATGGGTCAATCAAGGGTTGATCTGCGCAGTGACACGGTGACTCGTCCGACGCCGGCAATGCGACGTGCAATGGCAGAGGCGGAAGTGGGCGATGACGTGTACCGCGAAGACCCAACGGTCAATCGTCTCCAGGAGCGCGCTGCCGAAATTTTCAACCGTGAAGCCGCACTCCTGGTTCCTTCAGGCACCATGGGGAATCAGACGGCGCTCAAGGTCCACACGCGGCCTGGCCGGGAGGTGATTTGCGAGGCGCGCGCACACATTTACAATCACGAAATGGGTATGATGGGAGCTTTTTCGGGTGTCGTGCCAAGGACGATTGTAGCCGAGGACGGGATCATGCGATGGGAGCAGGTCGAACCCCTCATCCGCCGCCGCAGTGATCATCACGCCAGTACGGGTTTGGTTGAATTGGAGAACACGTCAAATCTTGCAGGCGGGTCCGTTTATCCGCTTGCAATCTCCGATGAAATATGTGACCGTGCGCATCAGCGGGGCCTGCCGGTCCACCTGGACGGCGCCCGGATCTTTAACGCCAGCGTAGCGCTCGGACGCTCTGTAGTGGAACTGACGCGAAAATTTGACTCCATCATGTTTTGTCTGTCCAAGGGGCTGGGCGCGCCGGTGGGGTCAATGGTGCTGGGGTGCAAGGACTTCATCGAAGAGGCGCGGCTTGTCCGCAAGATGCTGGGTGGTGGAATGAGGCAGGCGGGAATTCTGGCCGCAGCCGGACTGGTGGCGCTTGAAGAAAGCCCGACGCGCCTCCATATTGATCATGAAAATGCGAAGTTCCTGGCAGAAGGACTGGCGGAAATCCCCGGCGTGGAAATCGATCCGGCCAAGGTCGTAACAAACATCCTCTTTTTCGATGTGTCGGCCAGCGGACTCACCGCCAGGGAAGTCTCAAAGCGTCTGGCCGCGCAGGGTGTGCTGGCGAACCCTACGGGCGCCTCAATCCTGCGCATGGTGACGCACTTTGACGTTGACCACGCAGGTTGCGAGCGGGCGCTCAGCGTGCTGCGGGCGGTTCTCGCGGTCGCGCAAAATTCCGTAGGAGCGTGAGCCTCCTTCCACACCTTGGCAAATAGCGGGTTAACCCGCCGGCTGAAAGGAAGAGTAGGTGAGGTGCGCTCAGTGTTTCTTATCCGCTTTCTCGCTGTACAACATACCAAGGACTTCGACGTAATGGTCGCGGTATTCGGTGTCGTGCGGATCCATCTGAGTGCAAGTGCGGTATTCCTTGAGCGCTCCGTCCAGGTCGCCCAGCTTTTCGAGCGCATATGCCAGTCCGCTGTGCGCATCAACGCTTTGAGGATCGCGGCGGACAGCTTCCAGCATTTCTACTTTGGCGCTCTCCCAGTCATGGAACATGAGGAAGGTAATCCCGAGTTCCCGGTGCAGATCTCCGTTTCTCGGGTCAAGCAGCGTTGCTCTCCGCAGGAGATCGACAGACTCTTTGAATTGGCCGCTCGACCGCAGTTGATCCGCCTCTGAAACCATATTGCGCAACTGCATCTCGGACGCGGCAGGATTCAGGGAGACGGATTCCGCCACTCCGGAGCTGCTATCAGCCGACCGGGCATCGAGTTCCATCCGCTGTCCTGCGATAGCAGAAATAAAATAGGAAGTTTCGCGCTGGTTCGGACACTGCACATGGATGTAATGGTTACCTGAGTCTACGCCCTTAATCACCAGGACACCGTCGCTCCCGGTGGTCCCGGCATCCTCGCCATCGACATCCACCTTACAACCGTCCTTCCCCGATACGGCCAAAACTGTGGCCGATGGCGCCGCGTTCGCGTGTTTCTTTCCGAGCAACCATTTGGCCGAGCCGCAGGTGTTGCCCATGAGCATAAGAGCGGAAAGGAGAAGGATGTGAGGACGGGTGTTCATATTCTTGGACACAATAGTATCACGGAAGATGCCGCCGAAAGCAGCAATAACCTACGCAAGAGATGTGTGGCAGCAAAAGGCATCAGGCTTAAGCATGTTAGAATAACCCTGAATCGAGCGGTCAGTGCGGCGTGGGCGGAGGTGCAGGCTGGATTTCGAATTGACGGACGAGGAACGTGGGATTCGGGATTCGGTGCGGGCCTTCGCGGAGCAGGAGATACGCCCTCACGTTCGCGAATGGGATGCGGCCGAACATTTTCCGATCGAACTTTTGCCTGCGCTTGCCAGGCTGGGGCTGATGGGCGTAACCGTGCCTGCTAAATACGGAGGCGCCGGTTTTGGGTACATTCCCTATGTCATAGCAATTGAGGAGTTGGCAAGAGTTGACGGCTCTATCGCGCTGGTTGTGGCAGCGCACAATTCCCTTTGCGCCAATCACATCCTGCTCGCTGGCACCGAGGAGCAGAAAAGGAAGTACCTTGTCCCACTTGCGCAGGGTGACAAACTGGGCTGCTGGAGTCTGACTGAGCCCGGCGCGGGGTCGGACGCGGGTGGTACGCGCACCACCGCGCGGCGCGAAGGTAATACCTGGATACTTAACGGTTCGAAAACATTTACTACGAACAGCCATTACGCAGACACCTGTGTGGCCATGGCCGTTACTGACAAGGCCAAGGGTAAGCATGGAATTTCCGCGTTTATCATCGAAAAGGGAACTCCCGGCTTCCGACCCGGCAAGGCCGAAGACAAGCTGGGCATGCGGGCCAGCAATACAGGAGAGATCATCTTCGAGGATTGCCGAATTCCGGAGGAGAACTGCCTGGGTGTAGAGGGGCAGGGATTTATTGACAGCCTGCGGGTCCTGGATGGAGGACGCATCTCCATTGCGGCGCTCTCCGTAGGGATAGCGCAGGGCGCATTCGAAGAGTCGCTCAGGCACTCCCGGGAACGGGAGCAATTCGGACGGCCCATCGCCAGTTTTCAGGCCATTCGCTTCAAGCTGGCCGACATGGCCACCGAAATCGACGCAGCAAGGCTGCTGACGTGGCGGGCGGCCGCTCTGGCGACACGGGGCGAACGAGTAACGCGCGAAAGCTCCATCGCCAAGCTGTTTGCCAGCGAAATCGCGGTGAGGATTGCGGGCGAAGCAGTGCAGATTCACGGTGGATACGGTTTTATCAAAGAGTATCCCGTCGAGAAGTTTTACCGGGACGTCAAGCTGTGTACGATCGGTGAGGGCACCAGCGAAATTCAGCGGCTGATTATCGCCCGTGAGTCTCTGGGGAAATTGCCGTAGCGCATCTGCTGTGCATCGCGCGCGTGATGAATTGATGGGTATCTCTGTTGAACAGTGGGTTGAGAAGATATGCGCCGGGGACCGGCGGGCGGTTGCACAGGCAATCTCCTCGGTTGAGACGAAAGGACCCTCAAGCTCGGCGTTGCTGCGCGCCCTCTTTCATAAGGCCGGTCAGGCATACACGATCGGTGTTACAGGAGCGCCAGGGGCGGGCAAGAGCACTCTGCTCGGAAAGGTGGCCACGGAATTCCGGCGGTCAGACAAGCGTGTAGGCATCGTTGCGGTGGATCCCACCAGTCCGTTTTCAGGCGGCGCTATTCTGGGCGACCGCATTCGCATGCAGGCGCTTGCAACCGATGAGGGCGTCTATATTCGCAGCATGGCAACCCGCGGACAACTGGGCGGGCTTGCACCCGCTGCACGCGACGCAGCCCTCATCCTTGATGCCGCAGGTTGTGATGTAGTGTTCATTGAAACAGTAGGGGCGGGACAAGCCGAGGTGGACGTGGCTCGCCTCGCCGACGCCACCGTCGTCGTTCTGGTTCCGGGCATGGGTGATGGTGTTCAGACTTTTAAGGCCGGTGTGATGGAGATTGCGGACCTTTTCGTGATTAACAAATCCGATCAACCGGGCGCCGAGCGCATGGAACGCGAGTTGGACGCACTGCTGTCCGTGGGGACGAAGCTGGATGCCTGGCGCCCGCCCATTGTTAAAACGACGGCGACAACGGGTGAGGGAATATCCGAACTGTGTGAAGAATTGGAGAAATTCCGGGCGGCGACGGAAGGCAGTTCCGCAGGGCTGAATCGACGGCGCGAAAACGCCCGTCTGCACCTCCTGGAATTGTTACGTCAACGCCTGTTCGAACGGGTTGCTGAGGAGCGGATTGACCAGAAACAGATCAGCGAATACGTGGAGGCAATTCTGGCGCGCCGGCGCGATCCACATTCCATCGTGGAAGAAATGCTCCAGGAATCGGGCGTCGGCTCCGGGCGCGGCTGATCGGCCCGCTCAAAGGAGATGCGACGGCCCGGGACAGGATGAAAATACCGGCGTAGTAAACCATAATCTTGCAGCTATGGGATGAAAGAATGCGTATTCATCATCTGGGCATTGCTGTGGAGTCTCTTGAAAAAGCGGCGGCAGTGTTTGAACTCTTACTGGGACGCCCGCCCGATTCTCGCGAAGAAGTCGAAGATCAACAAGTGCGGGTTGCGAGCTTCCAGGTTGGAGAAAGCCGTCTTGAACTGCTGGAGGCCAGTTCGCCTGAATCGCCGATTGCGCGCTTCATCGGTAAGCGCGGGCCGGGAATCCATCACTTGACTTTGACCGTCGGCAATTTGCAGACGACGCTGAACGAGCTCGACCGGCATGGCATCCGACTTGTCGATCGCACTCCGCGCGTTGGTGCAGGAGGTGAGTCGATTGCCTTCTTGCACCCTTCAAGTACGGCAAATATTTTGATCGAGCTGCTTGAAGAGACTGAATCGAGGCAGGAAACCTCATATCCGGAGCAGGGAAGCAAGTAATGAAGCTGGGCGCCTTTGAGATTCATGCGCTGTCTGATGGTACATTCGGCCTTGACGGCGGGCAAATGTTTGGGGTTGTTCCGAAGGTTCTGTGGGAAAAGAAGCTGCCCGCAGATGAGCGCAACCGCGTGCGCCTTGGACTCACCTGCCTGCTCGTCAAGACACGCCGCTACAATGTTCTCGTCGAAACAGGCATTGGCGGCAAATTTGACGCGAAGTTTGGCGATATTTACGACGTCAATCATTCGTCACGCCTCCCCGACGAGCTTTCACGTCACGGGATTGGACCTGGTGATGTCGATATTGTCATCAACACTCATTTGCACTTCGACCATTGCGGTTGGAATACGCGGCGCGATGGATTGAAAATCGTTCCGACGTTTCCAAACGCGCGCTATTTCATGCAAAGGGCCGAGTGGGAACATGCCCTGCACCCCAGCGAACGAGACCGGGCAAGCTATTTCGAAGAATGGTTTGCCCCAGCGGAACCGCAAACGGTGTTGGTTGATGGCGACCATGAGATCGTGCCTGGGGTCCGGGTTGAACTTGCGCCCGGACACGTCAAGGACTTGCAGTGCGTATGGATTGAGTCAGAAGGCCAGCGCGCGTGCTTTGTTTCTGACCTCGTTCCAACACGCGCTCACATCCCCTACCCATGGATTATGGCTTTCGACCTCTATCCGATGGAAACTCTGGCTTCAAAGAAGCGGCTGCTTCCGTGCCTGGCGGAGGAGGGCGTATTAACGGTTTTCCCGCATGATCCTGATGTTCCATGGGGAACGCTGTCGGAAGTGGACGGAAAGTTGACGTTCCAGCCGGTAGCAGTGAAATAACGGAGAGAAGGAAGAGTGGAGGTTCCAAAGTGGCCCAAGCAGCGATCGGGATTATTGGTGGAAGCGGACTCTATCAGATGGAAGGCCTTAGCCAGCCCAGGTGGGTTCGTTTGGCGACGCCGTTTGGCAAACCCTCGGACGCTTTCCGCGTCGGGGTCCTTGAAGGCAGGCAGGTTGCATTTCTGGCACGCCACGGACGCGGGCACGTGATCACGCCCTCGGAAATCAACTACCGGGCCAACATCTATGCCATGAAGAAGCTGGGAGTTGAGCGGATTCTTTCTGTCAGTGCAGTGGGTTCTTTAAGAGAAGATTACCGCCCGATGGACATGGCCCTCCCGCTCCAGTTCTTCGACCGGACCCGCGGCCGCATCTCGACTTTCTTCGGCGGTGGGATTGTGGCGCATGTGGGTTTTTCAGACCCCATGTGTCCGACGGTCGTGGATGCCCTGGAAGCCGCCTGCGCCGACGCGAAAGTCATAGTGCATCGCGGCGGAACGTACGTCTGCATGGAGGGTCCCGCGTTTTCCACCAAGGCGGAATCAAACGCTTACCGTAGCTGGGGCATGGATGTCATCGGCATGACGAACCTGCAGGAAGCCAAGCTTGCCCGCGAAGCAGAGCTCTGTTACGCAACGCTGGCCATGGTCACGGATTACGATTGCTGGCATCCTGAGCACGCGGCGGTCACTGTCGACCAGATCATTGACTATCTCAATCGCAACGTCAAGAATGCCCAAAAGATCCTGCGATCTGCCGTCCGTCGCCTGCCCGGCCAGCGGAGTTGCAAATGCGGGTCTGCTCTCGCACACGCGATTCTCACGGACCGCAGCAAGATTTCTGCCCAGGCTAAGAAACGGTTAGGCTTGCTCGTCGGGAAATATCTCAAGTAGACTGGTTGATACGGGTCTTTAACTCACGAGGAAAAGGCAAGCTTTTATGTCGCTTTTGGTCGTTGGTTCTGTCGCGTTTGATTCCATCCGGACCCCGCACGGGGAAGTAGAAGGAATCCTGGGCGGGTCTGCAAGCTTTTTCTCAGTCGCCGCAAGCTGGTTTGGTCCAGTCAAGATTGTCGCCGTGGTCGGCGACGACTTCGGTGAGGAACACCTTGAGGTCTTCCGTCTCCGCTCGATTGAGACCACCGGAATCGAACGCGCGCCGGGCAAGACCTTCCGCTGGAAAGGCGAATATGTGGGCGCTATGAACGATGCCAGGACACTCGACATTCAGCTCAACGTCTTCCAGAATTTCAGTCCGAAGGTGCCCGAACTCGATGCTTCAACCGAATTTGTCTTTCTTGGCAACATCCATCCGAGGCTGCAACTTCACGTTCGGCGGCAGTTGTCCAAGGCGCAACTGGTGGCACTCGATTCCATGAATTATTGGATTGAAGGCACGCCGGGCGAACTGAAGGAAACGCTGCGCGAGGTGGATGCGCTGGTGATAAACGAAGGTGAGGCCCGCATGCTTTCGGGCTGTCAGAACCTCCTGAAGGCCGCAAAGGAAATCCAGAAGATGGGCCCGAAAATCCTGGTGATCAAGCGGGGCGAACACGGTGTTACTCTCCTCAACAACGGGACGATATTTTCGATGCCGGCATTTATGTTAGAAGAGTGCAAGGATCCCACAGGCGCGGGGGACACCTTTGCCGGCGGATTTATGGGGCACCTTGCTCGAACCGGAGATCTCTCCGAAGGCAATCTGCGTCGCGCGGTCGTCTATGGTTCCGTCATGGCAAGCTTTGCAGTAGAAGAATTTGGCCTTAAACGCCTCCTGGGGCTGACACCTCAGGAAATTGAAGGACGCATGCGCGAATTTGCGCAACTGACCCGATTTGATGTCTAACCGGCCTGACGCCGATTCCACACCGCTTCAGCCCAATCCAATCCTTCCTGTCGGAGCGGCCATTTCCGTCTGGGCAGTGGTTCTCACGGTGGCCTTCGGCAGTCTGCATTTCTTTTATACCCGCGGGCTGACCCAGCTTTACGGTGACACCCTGGCGCACATGGCTGGGGCCCGGCGCCTCTTTGACTCGATGACGCCTGGCCGTGCGGAGATTGGGAACGTCTGGCTGCCCATGTTCCATTTTTTGGCGGCGCCGCTGGCCATCAATGACCACCTTTGGCGGACGGGTTTGGCTGGCAGCCTGGTTGCCACGATGGCTTTTGCCATCAGCGCATGGTTTCTTTTTCGGCTGTCACTGGAAATGAACCGAAGCATTGCCGCGGGCCTTGTCACCCTGGGCGCTTTCCTGCTTTGTCCCAGCATGTTTTACCTCGCAAGCACTCCCATGACGGAACCTCTTTCCATCTTGTGGGTCGTTCTTGCCGTTTATGCTCTGTTCCGTTACCAGACGAGCGGACTGGCACGCTGGCTGGCAGTCTCTGGGGTTGCAGCCTTCTTTGGCACGTTGACTCGCTACTCAGTGTGGTATCTCCTGCCTTTCGCGGCGCTCTTTGTTCTGCTGGTCAGAAAAGATGCTTGGAGGGTCCGCTTGCGTCGAGCCGTGTTGTTTTCCGTGATCGCGGGCGCCGGGCCGGCCCTTTGGATGCTCCACGACGCGGTCACGGCAGGCAATCCAATCGAATTTTACAACGGGCCGGACTCTGCGCAGGCCATTTATGCCCACCAGGTTGCCACCACGGCATTTCGCTATCCCACGGACGGCAGCATGCTGATATCGGCCCGCTATTATGTAGAAGATCTGAGGCTTATTCTGGGCCCCTGGCTGCTGGTGCTCGCCGCGCTTGGCCTTATGCTGTGGGTGCTCGAGCGCCGGTATCGCAAACGGCGAGCGGCGTGTCTCCTCTTGCTCGTGCTGCTGCCTTTTTATGTTCAGGCGATGGCGGGCGCTGCCGTACCGCTGTACGTCCCCGCTTATTTCCCCCATTCGTATTACAATCTCCGGTACGGAATTGAAATGCTCCCGGGAATTGCGCTCCTGGCTTCGTTCGTCATTTCGCCTACTGTGACACGGAGCCTTAGGAGGGGTATTCTGGCCGTATGCCTCGCCATACTTGGCGCGCAGAGCGCCTGGATGCTGGCCGGGGGAGCGCGCAATCTGCCGATGGTTACAGAGGGTATTCTCAACTCGCCGTGCAAAACCGAACCTGACCAGACCCTGATCGCATTCTTCAGGAGCCATTACGACGGCAAGAGAATCCTGATGCAATCCGGCGAATGGCCGTGCTTAGCTCCCACCCTGGACATTCACTATCGGAACATCCTGAGCGGAAATAATCGCAGGTATTGGCGGAAGCTCCCGGACGGGGCGGGGAAATTTGTGGAATGGATTGTGAGCGGCGAAAACGACCCAGTTGACGTCCTCATGCGCGCATATCCGGAAGCGTTTAAGGACTTCGTTCCGGTGTATCGAAGAAATTTTCCGGAACAGCAAAGCATCACAATTTACCGGCGCAAGAGCGGGTCATTCACCGCTGAACGTAATAGTTCCTAACGCCAGGATTGCAGCCAGCGGGCACAAGGGCAACCATGTCCAACAGATCAATCACTTTCACAAAATTCCATGGCCTCGGCAATGACTTCATCGTCACGAAGAGTTCCAACGTTGCCGGAGGTCCAGCCACGCTCGCCCTGGCCATCTGTGAGAGGCATACCGGAGTCGGTGCGGACGGGCTTCTCCTGCTGCAGAAGTCCCGGAGCGCACGCAATCATGCTCGCGTGCGCTTTTTTAATGCCGATGGCAGCGAGGCCGAGATGTCGGGCAACGGCATCCGCTGCGCCGGGGCTTTCCTGGTCCGTGAAAACCGCAGGCTGCGCACCCTTCGAGTGGAAACGGCGTCCGGAGTGAAGACACTGGAACTCCTGTCGACCGTTGCACAGATGAAGCAGGGGAAGTGGAGGTTCCGCGTCAACATGGGCAGGCCCATCCTGGATGCGGAGAAAATTCCGTTTCTTGCTGGAAAGCATCCCTCGCCAGTGATCGGTTACCCGATCCGCGTAACTTACGGAGTTCTGGCGGCAACCGTTACATCCATGGGGAACCCGCACTGCTCGCTTTTCGTAGAGGACTTTTCGAGTGTCCCCTGGGAGGATGTCGGCCGTGAAATTGAGCGAAGCGCGTTGTTCCCGAACAGAACCAATGTGGAATTTATCCGTGTCCTATCAAAAACGGAGATCGAAGTCCGCTACTGGGAGCGCGGGGTGGGGAAAACCATGTCGTCCGGTACCGGTTCCTGCGGGGCCGTAGTGGCATGCATCTTGAACGGTTTCACGCGGCGGTCGGTTAAGGTCCGTACGCTGGCGGGCGCTCTGGAAGTCGAATGGCCCGAGGACAAGGAAGTCCTCCTTTCCGGGCCCGCAGAACTGATAGCCGACGGAGTCTATTATCCGGCAGGGTAGATGGGGAAGCCCTGAGGGGCTTCCCCCGCAAAGCGATTGCTCTTTCTCCGCTTCGTCCGTCATCGGAACGAATCGAACTGGAAATCGGGTTTTCTGATGCCGCCTTCGCTCAAACGAGAGTTGACCACGTTCAGTGCCATGGCTCTTGTAGTGGCGAACATGATCGGCACTGGCATTTTTACTACCACGGGATTTCTTGCCGCGGACCTCGGGCGCGGTTCGCTGGTGCTCGGCGTATGGATTGTGGGCGGCATTGTGGCCGTGGCGGGTTGTCTGGTTTACAGCGAATTGAGCGTCAACCTGCCGCGGTCCGGCGGCGAATACGTCTACCTGCGAGAAGCCTGGGGGCCGGTGTGGGGATTTGTGAGCGGATGGGTCTCCTTTTTCGCGGGCTTTTCGGCTCCCATTGCCGCAGGCGGTCTGGCCTTTGCGGCATACCTCAGCTTTTTCTTTCCTTCGCTGTCCCCGTCCTCTTCCGATTCATTCCTTCATTCGGGAGTCGCATGGATTCATCTGGGCAACGGCCAACTCCTGGCGGTCGTCGTCGTCGCCGCTTTTGCCTTGGTCAACATTTTGGGGCTGCATCTGGCCGCCGGCCTGCAAAATACGCTGACCTTGCTGAAGATCGGAGTGCTGAGCGCCTTCCTGGCCCTTGCTTTTATGATCGGCCACGGCAACTGGCGCCATTTTGAGTTGCCAGCCGTGAGGGCTTCTTCCCATGATCTTGCGCTGCAGTTTGCCGTTTCCCTCACCTTCGTGATGTTCGCGTATAGCGGCTGGAATGCCGCAACTTACGTGGCAGAAGAAATTCGGGACCCCGAGCGTTCGCTGCCGATGGCCCTTGTTGGGGGAACGCTGCTGGTGATCGTGTTCTATCTGGCGTGTAACGTAGCGTTTATTTATGCGCTCCCGCTCAAAAGACTGAAAGGCGTTCTGCCGGTCGGTTCGGAGGCAGCGCAGGCGCTCTTTGCAGGACGCGGCGGCGCGATATTCAGCGGCATGATGGCGGCGGCTCTGCTTTCATGCATCAGCGCCATGGTGATTGTGGGACCGCGGGTTTACTACGCGATGGCCAGGGACGGCTGTTTTTTTCGCTCGGCCGCGCGGGTCCACCCGCGATTCCAGGCGCCGGTAGTTGCAGTGTTATTCCAGGCGCTGGCAACGGTAGCCATGATCGTTACAGGGACGTTCGAGGCGCTGATTTACTACATCGGATTCATGCTGGTTCTTTTGTCGGCGCTGGCGACGGCCGGAATCTTTCGATTGAGGAGGCGCGCGGACTGGCGGAAACTTCCTGCGGTGGACTGTTTCTTTCCTCTCGTGCCGGTGGTGTTCCTGGTGGCCAGTTGCGGCATGTTGATATCTACTGTCCGGCTTCGCCCCACGGAATCATTCCTCGGGTTGCTGACCGTTTGCTTCGGGGCCGGCCTCTACTGGTGGACTTCCCTTGGAAACCGGAATCGGCGTAGAGTATAAAGCTCGCACGCGCAGTGTGTGTACAAACATCTCCAGATCGGGCGGA
Organism: Terriglobia bacterium; assembly: GCA_035712365.1. Lineage (NCBI taxonomy): Bacteria > Pseudomonadati > Acidobacteriota > Terriglobia > Terriglobia bacterium. The sequence goes on along the minus strand of DASTAW010000027.1, from coordinate 61,937 downwards.
TGAGAAAACCGTTCAATACAGTTATTGCGCTGTTGCGATGCTCCCAAGCGGTCCCTTGCCTTGTCACCGTGCTGTGCCTGCTCGTTGCCGGCTCTGCGGTTGCACGGACGCAGGATACCTCCATCCGGTACCTGCTGGACTTGCGAAAGCCGGCCTCGCATCTGGTGGATGTCACCATGAATGTGCCGGACGCCGCCGCGGAAACGGAATTCCAGGTTCCCGCCTGGAACAATCTTTACCAGATTCGTGACTTCGTTCGCGACGTGCAGAATGTTGAAGCGCAGTGCCAGGGGCGGCCGGCGCAACTGCGTCGCGTGGACATCAATACGTGGGCAAGCGTCGGAGGATGCGCCGATTTGGAAATCCATTACGAGGTCTATGCCAACCAGGAGGGCGTTTTCTCCGCGATCCTCGACAGCCGCCACGCTTTTCTGAACTTTGCTCTACTGCTCTTTTATCTGCCGAATGAGCGTCAGCGTCCCGTGCGGGTTAAATTCCTGCTGCCGGACGGCTGGAAGTTGGTCACGATGCTGGATGACGGTCTGTCACCCGGCGAGTACCAGGCGCCCAACTATGACCGGCTGGTGGATAGCCCGGCCGAGGCAGGGAAGTTCCAGGAATACGACTATGTCCAGGCGGGCGCGGAGTATCGCATTACCATTGACGGCGAGCAGGACCTCTATTCGCCTCAGCGCCTGCTGGAGGTGCTCAAGAAAATCACCTCCAAAGAAACAGCCCTGATGCAGGATGTCCCGTTCAAGCGCTATACCTTTATGTTCTTCTTCCCGGAGAAGGGTGAGGGTGGTATGGAACACTGCGACGGCACGGCCATCAGTATTCCCGCCGACCGGATGCGTACTGGCCTTGATACGCTCGAAGTTATTGCCGCACACGAGTTTTTTCACCTCTGGAACGTAAAGCGCATTCGTCCACAGGGGCTCGAACCTATCGACTACATCCACGGGAATGACACCAGCGACCTCTGGTTTTCTGAAGGAGTCACGAGCACTTACGCGCAGCTAGTGTTGCTTCGTTCAGGTTTGATCGATAGCAAACAATTTTATGCCCACCTGGCTGAGGGGGTCCGTCAACTCAAGTCGAGACCGGCGAGGAATTTGCAGAGTGCCGAAGAATCCGGGCGGGAAGCCTGGCTTGAGAAATATCCCGACTACTCACGGCCGGAAAGAAGCATCTCTTATTACAACAAGGGCGAATTGCTGGGCTATCTGCTCGACCTTGGCATTCGCCATGCGAGCGATAACCGTTTCAGTCTGGATGACGTGATGAGACAATTGAATCGCGACTTTGCCGCGCGAGGCCGCTTCTTCAGTGATGCCGATCTCGAGAACATCATCGCTCAGCTTGCGCCTGCTTTCCCGGTCCAGGAATTTTTCCGCACGAACATTAACGGCACCGGCGACCTCGATTATGGAAAATATCTTGGTTATGCCGGGCTGGCCCTCAAGATCGAAACCCAGGAGGTTCCTGACCTCGGATTTGATTCACTCCAGGCCTTTGAAGGTCCTATTCAAGTTGAGGCAGTTGTTCCGGACAGCAGTGCGGAGAAGGCGGGGCTTCGCGCTGGCGATGTGCTCTTGACGATGAACGGCGTTGAACTGCCCGTCACACCAGATCGCGAACTGATTTATTTCAAGCCGGGCCAGAACGTCGTATTCACCGTGCGACGGGGGGCGAAAGTTCTGGACATCGCGTTTGTGCTGGGGTCGAAGAATGCGCTGGTTTATCACATTGAAGAGATGCCCAATGCCACCCAGTCCCAACTCGCCGTACGCCGAGGCTGGTTGAAAGGTGAATTGAGGAAGGGCGCAGCCGCCGTAAACTGATGTCCAGAACTCTGCTTGTTTATGCGGTCATGCTCCTCCTCCTGCTGATTCTTGGACTTCCGCTAACCCTATGGAGCTTGCTCCTGGGGAACACGGACGCCCTCTATTCAGTCGGAGTCTTCAGTGCCAGGATCGCTCTCCGTCTGGCCGGAGTCAGGCTGATCGTCACGGGCAAAGAAAAGATTCCTATGGGGAAGGCCGTGGTCTTTATGGCAAACCATCAGAGCAATTGTGATCCTCCCGCCCTGGCATCAGTCCTTCCGCCCGTTCTGATCATGGCGAAACAGGAATTTTTCCGCGTTCCAATCATAGGCATGGGCATGCGCATGCGGGGATTCATTGCTGTGGACCGAACTCATCGAGAACGGGCCTTTCAAGCCGTGGACCAGGCCGTCGCTTCCTTGAAGGCCGGACATTCGTTCCTGGCCTTCCCGGAGGGAACTCGGAGCAGCACCGGACGCCTGCAGCGTTTTAAGAAGGGCGTCTTTGTGATGGCGATCAAGGCCGGCGTGCCGATTGTTCCAATTTCGGTGTCGGGAGCAAACAAGATTATGCGCCGCGGTGATTTCAGGATCGGTCCTGGGCCGCTGCGAATTACAATCCACGATCTAATTCCCACCGCGGGTTGCAGCATTGCAGATCGCTCGATGGTTGCCGAGCAGGTCCGGCAGGCGATCATAGAAGGGCTCTTGCTTGAGGAGCGGCCGCTTGGGCCGGACGGTGATTGAATCCAGCTTCAAGGTAGAGTTTCCGGTAGGTCCATGATATTCGTCGGACGATCTTGCTTACGTGCTTTCGTTCGATGGCCTTGGATGTCTAATGAGCCCCCGCAGGGTCGCATAGATCTCCGGAAGGCGGGCGAAAACCGCCGAACACTTCAGCCAGCGCGAATTATCCATGGCCGGATATCCGGAAATGGTCTTGTTGGGTTCGACATCGGAAGGGATCCCGGTCTGCGCAGTGGCAATCACGTTGTCGCCAATTGTCAGGTGGCCGGCCACGCCAACCTGGCCCGCAAGGACTACATTCTTTCCAACCTTGCAACTGCCCGCCAGTCCCGACTGCCCGCAGAGCAGAGTATTCTCACCAATGTCGCAGGCATGACCCACCTGGACGAGGTTGTCAATCTTTGAGCCTCGGCGGAGGCGAGTGGCGCCCACCGTCGCGCGGTCAATACAGGCGTTTGCCTGCACCTCAACTTCGTCCTCGATGACGACGCGCCCGGCCTGCACGATCTTGTAATAGGAGCCGTCGGCCTGGCGCGCAAAGCCGAATCCATCGCTCCCAATGATCGCTCCGTTCTGCAGGACAACATCATTGCCGATCTGCACGTTTTCCCGGACAACCACGTGCGAGTGGGCCAAAAAGCGGTGGCCAATCCTGGCGCCGTCATAGATCACCACGTGGCCCTTGATCACGCAGTCATCGCCGATTTCGACTCCCGATCCGATCACCACGTAGGGGCCGATCGACGGATTGCGGCCAATTTCAGCATCTGGCGCTATGATGGCGGTCGGTTGGATGCCGGGATCAACTCGGACAGGAGGATAAAACAATTCCAGCGCCCGGGCAAAATCCAGATAAGGGTTGGCGGACCGCAGGGTCGGACGCCCGGGGTCGGGTTCCTCGGGCGACAAAATGATGGCCCCCGCTCTAGTCTCCCGGAGCGTACGCCTGTATTTGGGATTTGAAAGGAACGTCAGTTCTGACGGACCGGCCTCCTCCAAGCCGGCCACCGCAGTAATTTCAAGTTCTGCGGGTCCTTCCAGTTTACAGCCGAGCTTCTCTGCAATCTCACCAAGCCTCATGGCTGACGCTCCTTCTTAAAGGAAGGGCTTGCATAGGCTGTCGCCCCATCCTTGCTTTTCCTCTGGAATGCATGCCTCACGTGAAAGGTTAGCAAGGGCGGGGAGGTGTGGCAATAGCCAGCCCGGCCGGTATTGGCCAGAATTACCGCACGGGCCTGGTACGAAAACGTAAAGATACACAACGGGAATTCCGATAGCTGAAGTGGAAAGGAGAAATATGGCCTTCCGGCGTAAGGGCATTCGCGGTGGTACGAGAATTCCAGTGGAGCTTCCCGTCCAGATTCGTTGGAAGACGAGGGCGGGGAGGGAGCGTGCCGCTCAGGGCACCACAGAGAGTATGAGCGGTAACGGCCTCTTTATTCTGGCTCCGGTACGGCTTCGCCACGATACTCCAATCCAGTTTACAGTCTCCCTCCCAACTGAGGTTACCAATACGCCCATGCAGTTGCAGTGCATGGGACGCGTGGTTCGGCAGAAAAAGACAGGGGACCGCGCGGGACTCGGGGTGGTCATTGATGACTATCGTCTGGCCTCCGGCAAGCGTACCGAACGATCCAGTAACCAACCGGCATAGGTAGCCGGCTGCACGGATTTTTCGAACAATATTCAGCTTCCCGTTATCGCCAGCGACAAGCGGTCATATCGGGGTGCTTTGTATTAAACAGAGATTCGATGATGCAAGAGAGGAAGCAGAACAATTACAAGGCCAGGGCCAAAATTCTGATTGCTGATGGCGAAGGCGTCTTCAGGCTGGGCCTGAAGAAGCTTTTCAGCGTCGAGGACGATCTCCGTGTAGTCGCTCAGGCTGAGAATTCCGTTCAGATGGTGGCGATGAACAGGTCTTTTCGGCCCGACTTAATTCTTGTCCAGGAAGAGATAGCCCTCACCGGGTTCGATCGTTTTGTTGAACGGCTCCGCTTTGACTCGCCCAATTGCAGAGTCCTCGTAAGTTACTCGCATCTCGCTGATAGGCAGAAGGAAAAGCTGTTACTCGATGGAGTGTCGGGAGTCGTCGCAAGATCCGCGCAACCTGAATACTTTGTCGAAATCGTGCGCAGGGTCCTCGACGGCGATGTCACCGACCCGCCACAGACGGACAGCGGAGCCGTCCCTGTTAATCCGCCCAACGCTGACCACCAGAGACCTGTTGATACCCTCACCGCCAGAGAAAAGACGATTATCAGTTGCCTCACACAGGGTTGGCGAAATCGAGACATTGCCGCGCACCTTCGCATTACCGAGCAGACGGTCAAAAACCATCTCAGGTCGATTTACGACAAGGTGGGCGTTTCTGACAGGCTTGAACTTGTGTTGTATGCCATTCACCGCCAGCTTGAGTTGCCTCCTGTAACCTCTTCAACAAGCCAAGCTTAGCGAATTTTCGATCGAGGTGTTGTGCTCTCGAAATGCACCTCGGCGATTGCCCCGGAGCCGGCCAATTTGTCCCTGCTGCGAGAAAGGCCACGGGAAACCCTTCAGCAGGCGCATCCAACGAAACCGCCAACGAAAACCACCTTGGTCTGACGAAACAGTATGTGCTAAGATGCGATTCGCTTTGTCGCTGGCGGGACCAGACGGACTTAGGTTGGAATTTCTCTTAGCATGGCTACTTTATTGAGCTAATTGTACTTGCTATTGACAAAGCCGGGCGAGTTTCACAAAATCAAGGCTGTTTCGAGAGAATTATAGTTGGAATCAGATAGCGGTCGAAGGCTATCGGCTTCTTCACAAATGGATGCTATCTGGGTTTGTTAGTCGAGTATTTTCAGTCTGATGGACACTACGCCCTAGTGTAAGACATCAATCATTCTGACTCTGGAATGGTGAAATAGAAGCGCATTGGGCCCCACGAATGCCGGATCCACTTGCCAACATTTCGCCGGAAATTGCCGACTTTCTGGATTACGCCACTGTCGAGAGGGGTCTGGCGCCTAACAGCATCGCCAGCTACGGGCGCGATCTGAAAAAGTTCGCTTCTTTCCTCCATCGTTCTGATCTGGGGCTCGGCGAGGTCCGGCACGAGCATATTCGCAAGTTCCTTGAGACGCTTCACGGGCAAGGCTTGAGTGCACGGTCTAGAGCAAGACAGTTAGCCGCGCTTCGCCATTTCTTTCAGTTCCTGGTAAAGGAAGGGAGGATTGCCGCCGATCCGGCCCATGAGATTGAGGCCCCCCACCTTTCCCATTCTCTGCCCAAGTACCTTAGTTTTACGGAAGTCGAGTCCTTGCTTGCACAGCCCGACCCGGCCACTCCGATGGGTCTTCGCGATCGTGCCCTGTTGGAGCTCTTATATGCCACGGGAATGCGCGTTTCGGAGCTGCTGAACGTGCGCTGGGAGGATTTTGAGCCCAACATGGGTATCGTCCGTTGTGTCGGCAAGGGAAACAAGGAACGATTGGTTCCTGTCGGAAAGTCCGCCTTGCGGGCTGTCGAATCCTATCTTCGGAGCGGGCGGGGACCTCTGGCGAAGCGGGCCGGCGTTCCGTACTTGTTTCTGAACCAGCGAGGCGGTCGGCTTTCGCGCGTTGGGTTCTGGAAGATCTTGTCGGCTTATGGGCGCCGGGCCGGAATCCACGTCTCATTGACCCCACACATGGTGCGGCATTCTTTTGCCACGCACCTCCTTGAGCGGGGTGCGGACCTCAGGTCTATTCAGTCGATGCTGGGGCACAGTGATATCTCGACTACGCAGATTTACACCCACGTCATTAAGGAACGGTTGCGACAGGTTTATCAAACTCATCACCCGCGGGCCTGAAGGCCGCGGAGAATGGCTTGCGTGTAGGCAAACATGACCGATTACAACTTCCTGATGGAGAGCCGGCTTTCGCCCGCGCAGTTCCAGCTCGTCAATGAACTCAGCCGGACCGCTTATGGCGAGGGAATCAACCTTTACCTGGTGGGCGGTGCTGTCCGCGACATGACCTTCGGCCAGGCGGTGGTCCGGGACCTCGACTTTGCCGTCGAAGGAAACATCCATAGAGTCTTGCGGCATTTACTACCCGGCAAGCCCAAAGGACTTCACACAACGGCTTCGACATGGGCTGCGGGCCAGGTTGAGATAGTCAGTTCCAGAATTGACGACCGTCGCGGTTCAGCGGAGCTATGGTTCACGAGCGGGGTCCGGGCGGAAATCACCCAATGCCACCAGGAAATTCCCTCCGCTCCGGGCCGCCCGCCTGAGATCAGGCCGGCCATGATTTTTGAGGACCTGAAGTGCAGGGATTTTGCATTTAATGCGATGGCCATCTCTCTGCATCCGAATTCTCGGGGACTGCTTCTGGATCCGAAGAATGGGGCAGGGGACCTTGAAAGACAAGAGATCCGTGCGCTGCATTCACGAAGCTTCTGGGACGATCCCGTGCGCATTTATCGGCTGTTTCGCTTCGGGCTGCGTTTTGGCTTTAAGGTTGAGGAGAAGACCCAGCGGTGGCTGGAGGCGGCGCTCGAGGAACGGATATGGTCAGACCTTCCTGCGGGCAAGCAGGCAGGTGAGATCGAGGCGGTTCTTCGCGAGGACTATCCGGAAAAAGTCTTAAAGTTGTACCAGGACCGCGGCATCTTGTTGGGCCTTGATCGCAACCTTACTCGAATCGCGTTTGACCGTTTCCGCAAGATCATCGTCCTGTCCAGGAAATCTCCCGGCGAGGACGTGTTCCTGTTGAATTTTGATTGCCTTGTCTCAAAAATGAACACTTCTCAGCGGCAGCGCCTGGCAAAGAAGGTTCTGATTGATCCTAAGCTAATTAAACTGGCTCTCAACCTGGACCGTGAGGCCAAAAAAATGGCCCGCCTGCTGTCCAGTGCCAGGTGCGGCATTCCGAGCCAGGCTTATAAGCTGTTGTCGCAGCAGCCCAGGCCGTTGCTGCTTTACCTGCTGGCCTACTATCCCCAGGCCAAGATTCAAAGCCGAATCAAAAACTATCTGGTTAAAGCTCCGCAGCTTCGGGCGCACCTGCCGGAAACCGAGCTGCTGGTGCTCGGCGTGAAGCCCGGCCCGAAGTTTGACAAGATCCTGGAACGTATCTTTCTTGACCAATTGGATGGGAAGATCAAGACCCACCAGCAACTGGTTCAGGAACTTCGGTCGCTGGCAGGTATTAAAGAACCTCCGGCGCCGCCCGTACAGCCTGCCAGGAGCGGCCGCAGCGCCAAACCTACCACGATCGAAAAAATCGCTGAAGCTTCCAAACAGAATAAGCCTGCCGCGGCAGCGACGCCCGCTAAGCTTGCCAATACTCCCAAAGCGAAGACCAAGCATGCGAAGGCTGGCACTGAAAGTAAACCCGCGGGCGTCAAACGGACGGCCAGGGTTGCCGAAATGGCTAGTGCCACCCGGCGGAAGCCGAGGCGTGGAAGGGGCTGAAAGAGCGCCGGCCTTTTCTGAGCTTAGTGGACCAGATCATGGTGGCTGGTGAGTGGAGGTGACCGGTAATCATGGGTAAATTTATTTTGGGCGTCATCATCGGAATTCTCCTTATACCGACGGCACTCTACGTTTATTGCCGGTCTGGATTCGCGCCCGTCGCGACGGCGGAATCGCCGATGCCGTTTGAGAGATTTTTCTCCAGAACGGCCTTGCACGCAACCATCGACCGCCAAGCTCCAAAGACCAAATCCACCCACGCTGCAGAAGGAGAGCTCCTGGCGGGCATTGAGGTCTACCGGCACAACTGTGCGGGTTGCCATGGCCTGCCGGGAAAGCCGGCCTCCAACGCCGCAAAGGGAATGTTTCCCCGTCCGCCCCAACTCTTTGTATCCGGCCATATGGTGACGGACGATCCGGTAGGCGAGAGCTACTGGAAAGTCAAGCACGGCATCCGCCTGTCGGGCATGCCCGGGTTTACAGGACTGCTGACGGATGAGCAGATCTGGAACGTCAGCTTGTTGCTGGCGAATGCTGACAAGCTTCCGCCCTCGGCGCAGCAGGCCCTCACGGCCCCACCCCAGATGCCTTCGCCACCCCAAGAACAGACCAAGGCGACAACCAAACCCTCCCGGGGGAACAAGTAGTACGGCTCGATTACCTATTCCCTCAGAATAGACCGTGTGCAATGTAAAGGCTTGCTGCGCGCCTGTGACGCCGGTGGCGGTGCGCTTCCTGCTCCGATCCGGGATTTTGATTTCGCCCATCACATCTCGGAACCGATTTTTGATAGAATGGCTCGGAATGGCTTCCGAAAACTTTGTTCATTTACATTTGCACACGGACTACAGTCTGCTGGATGGCGCTTGCGGGATCGACCGGCTGATGGAGTTGGCCGCCGAACGAAAGATGCCGGCGGTAGCGATAACCGACCATGGCAACCTGTTTGGCGCCGTGAAGTTTTACGAGGCGGCCCGCAAACATGGAGTCAAGCCTATCATCGGCTGCGAGGTTTATGTTGCGGCCACTAATCGCTTTGACCGCTCACCTGATGCCGACCGGCCCTATCATTTTGTTCTGCTTTGCGAGAACGAGCGCGGCTACCAGAACCTGGTGAAACTGGTGTCCGCTGCTTACACGGAAGGATACTACTACAAGCCCCGGATTGATAAAGACCTGCTCTCCCGCCATTCCGAAGGCCTGATCGCCCTTTCGGCGTGCCTGCGGGGAGAGGTTGCCGTGGCTTTGTCTGCCGAGCGCTATGACTCAGCGCTCCAGTCTGCCCACGATTTGCAGGAGATTTTCGGCAAAGGGAACTTCTTTCTGGAAATCCAGGACCAGGGTATGCCGGAGGAGCACAAGATCAACCCGCACCTGGTCCGCCTGTCGCGCGAGAGCGGTATTCCGTTGATCGCCACCAATGACTGCCATTACCTCACACGGGATGACGCCCGCGCCCAGGAGGTTTTGGTCTGCATCCAGACGGGAAAGACCCTCAGCGACCCGAACCGGATGAAGTTCCCGACGGACCAGTTCTATTTCAAGACCTATGAAGAAATGGCCGCGGTCTTCAGCGAGGTTCCCGATGCCGTGACCCGCACGCTGGAGATTGCTGAGCGATGCAACGTTAAGCTCGAACAGAAGGAGCACGTCTTTCCGCACTTTGAAGTACCACCCGGCGAATCCCTGGACAGTTTTTTTGAAAAGGTGACGCGGGAAGGCTTTTCAAAACGGCTCGAAAGGCTTGAGCGACTGCACGCCGCAGGGAGGCTAAAGCATCCGCTCGAAGCCTACAATGGTCGCCTGGAACTTGAACTGGACCTCATTAAACAGATGCGCTTTTCGGGGTATTTCCTGATCGTGTGGGACTTCATCCGCTACGCGCGTGAGCAGTGCATCCCTGTCGGTCCAGGGCGCGGATCGGCTGCCGGCAGCCTGGTGTCCTACGCGCTGCACATCACGGACGTTGATCCCCTGCAGCACGACCTGCTTTTCGAGCGCTTCCTCAATCCCGAACGGATCTCCTTTCCCGATATCGATATTGATTTCTGCATGCGCAGGCGCGGTGAAGTGATCAACTACGTTACGGAAAAGTACGGCCGTGAAAACGTCAGCCAGATCATCACCTTCGGCACCATGGGACCCAAAGCAGTCATTCGTGATGCCGGCCGGGTGATGGATATGCCCTTTGCCGAAGTGGACAAGATCGCCAAGCTCGTTCCTCCTGTCCTGAACATCACTCTCGATGACGCGCAGAAGCAGTCTGCCGAGCTTCGCCAGCTTAAGGCACAGGACCAGCGCGTGTCCGACCTGTTGGAGATTGCCGGGCGCCTCGAAGGATTTGCGCGGCACGCTTCCACTCATGCTGCGGGCGTGGTGATCTCTCCGCAGCCGCTCCAGGAGATCGTCCCTCTATATAAGAGCAGCAAGGATGAAATCACCACCCAGTACGCCATGGATGATCTTGAGAAGATTGGCCTGCTTAAGATGGATTTTCTGGGGCTGACCACCCTCACGGTGCTCGACGATTGCCTGAAGCTGATCGAGGCCACGCGCGGCGAAAGGCTCGACCTTGATACGCTGCCGAAGGACGATGCCGAGACTTATGAGCTGCTAGGCAAGGGGCTGACGGCGGGCATCTTCCAATTTGAAAGCCGCGGCATGACGGAGATTCTGCGGCGGGTCAAGCCCAGCCGGCTGGCCGACCTGACAGCCTTGAACGCGCTTTACCGGCCGGGTCCCATCCAGGGCGGTATGATTGACGACTTCATCGCCCGAAAAACCGGCAAGAAGCGCGTCACGTACGATCTGCCACAGCTCGAAGAAATTCTGGATGAAACATACGGCGTAATTGTTTATCAGGAACAGGTGATGCAGATTGCCGCGGCCGTTGCCGGGTTCAGCCTGGGCGAAGCTGATGTCCTGCGCCGCGCCATGGGCAAGAAGAAACACGAAGTGATGGTTGCCATGCAGGAGAAATTCCTGGCAGGCGCAAAAGCGAAGGACGTGCCGGCGGCCAAAGCGGAAAAACTCTTTGACCTGATGGCGCAGTTTGCCGGTTACGGCTTTAACAAATCGCATTCGGCTGCTTACGCGCTGGTGGCGTATCACACGGCCTATCTGAAGACGCACTATTCGGTTGAATTCATGGCCGCTCTGCTGACCTCCGAAATCGGCAACTCCGATAAGATGACGCATTACCTGAACGAATGCCGCGATATGGGCATCAATATCCTTCCGCCGGACATTAATTCCAGCGAGCGCACGTTTACGCCCAGCGACGGCCAGATCCGTTTTGGCCTGACGGCCATCAAGAACGTGGGCGACGCCGCTATTGTTTCCGTGGTGGACTCCCGTAACAAGCTGGGCCGTTTTGACAACCTGTTTCAGTTTTGCGAACGTGTTGACCTGCGCCTGCTGAACAAGCGGGTGATCGAAAGCCTCATCAAGGCAGGAGCGACGGATTCCATGGGCGCCCGGCGTTCGCAGCTTCTCGCGGTGCTGGACCGGGCTATGGAGTGGGGCCAGCGCCATCAACGCATCGCCGATAGCGGGCAGCACGGCCTTTTCGGCGGCAGAGGGGAACCTGCTTCTGCCGCGCCAGCCAATCTGCCTGACCTCGAGGAATTTTCGGAAGCGGAACGCCTGGCGGGTGAAAAAGAATTGCTGGGCTTTTATGTCACGGGCCATCCGCTTGAAAAATACCTGCCGCAGTTGCGCGAATTGACTCAGGCCAACACTTCGGTTGTCGATGAACTGGAGAATGACGCCCCCGTTACTCTGGGCGGTATTTTGACCAACCTGCGCATCCGCCCCAGCAGGAAAGGAGCGCTTTGGGGCGCCGGAATTCTGGAGGACTTGCGCGGCACGGTGGATCTGTTGATCTTCCCGCAAGCGCTCGAGCAGCTTAAGGGAATTTTGAAGCAGGACGCGGTGTTGCTGATCAAGGGCAAAGTGCGGCATGACGAAAACGCGCGCGCCAAGGTGGTGGTGAGCGAAGCAAAACCGCTCGACACAGCCGTCAACGGCAACAAGCCGGCGCTGCACATCCGAATCAATCCGGCTGAAGTTTCCGACCGCGTGCTGCAGGAACTGGGGACCCTGTTGCGGGCCCATCCGGGGCACCATCCCGTACTGTTTGTGGTGGAGCGGCCGGGAGATTTTCGCGTGCTGCTGAAACCGCAAGACCCGAAGGTGGTGGACGCAACCGACGATCTGCTGGCCGGCCTGCGCGGACTGTTGGGCAACGAGGCTGTTGCCGTGGAGAAGCGCAACGGCACTCCCGGTGGAGTTTAACTTCGAGTCAGGACACTCAACAGCCGTTTGAGTAGACAATCATCTCTATGACGAAGCCAAGTGGACAAAAGGCCATTGTGCAGGACCTGGAAAAGCAGATTGCGGAGCTGAAGCTGCAGCCGGGTTCTGTAGCCCACGAAGAGGTGACGCGCCTCCAGGAGCAGCTTGATTCGCTGCAAAGTGGCGCCGATGCGGCGAACAAGGATGCCTGGACGCGTGTTTTGCTGGCGCGGCATCCGCAGCGTCCCTTCACCCTGGACTACATCCAGATGCTCTTCACGGACTTCACTGAACTTCACGGCGACCGCCGCTTCGGCGATGATGCCGCGATCGTGGGCGGCTTTGCCCGATTTAACGGCCAGGCCGTGATGGTGGCGGGCCACCAGAAGGGGCGCGACACTAAACAGAAGCTGCGCCGCAATTTCGGCATGACCAATCCGGAAGGCTACCGCAAGGCCCTGCGGCTGATGCAGCTTGCCGCCAAGTTTAACCTGCCCATCATCACCTTTGTGGATACGCCGGGAGCGTATCCCGGAATCGGGGCCGAAGAGCGCGGCCAGGCCGAAGCCATTGCCTTTAATCTGAAGGAAATTCCCAAGTTGCGCGTTCCGATTGTGCCGGTGATTCACGGCGAAGGCGGCAGCGGCGGCGCGCTGGCTATCGCTATAGGCGACCGCGTGCTGATGCTGGAAAACGCTGTCTACTCGGTGATTGCTCCGGAAAGCTGCTCTGTCATCCTGTGGCGGGACTGGGAGCACAAAGAAGAGGCCGCGCGCATCCTTAAGTTGACCGCCGATGACCTTCTCGCCCTCAAGATCATTGACGAGATCGTTCCTGAGCCGCCGGAGGGCGCGCACGCCGACCCGCAGGCTGCGGCAGCGACCATTCGAACTGCGCTCGAGCGAACCCTGGCGGAACTCACGGGCCTTTCGCCGGAGGAACTGCTTCGCCGTCGCACGGAAAGGCTGCGAACCCTGGCCACCTTTGTCACTGAAAGTTGATCGGTGGCACGGGCGTCCTCGCCTGTGCTGAGGTCACAGGACACGGCAAGGATGGCCGTGCCACACAGTGTCGAGCCACCACCTGATTGTCAGTGATCATCCATTCAGCGTATGGTCAGCATCATTATTCCGACTTACAATGAAGCGACTTCCATCCTGACCGTGCTCGACCGCTTGACACGCGTCCGCGGCGATTTTGAAGTGCTGGTTGCCGACGGCAGCAGCACCGACCGGACGCGGGAAATTGTGCGCGGGATTGCCGCGACACATCCGCGCCCGCTGCGCCTGGTCGAAAGCGTTCGCAGCCGCGCCATCCAGTTGAATGAAGCGGCGCGCCAGGCGTCTGGCGACATTTTCCTTTTTCTCCACGCAGACATGCTGGCCCCACCCGAAACGGTCGAGTCAATCGAACACGGCTTGCGTGACAATTCCGTGGTCGGCGGCAATTTTCAAATTGTTTTTCAGGGCGTTACTTTCGTCGAACGCTTCTTTACCTGGTGCTACCGGGTGCGGCGGCCTTTCGGGATTTACTACGGTGACTCTGGAGTGTTTGTGCGGCGTAGCGTCTTTGCGCGGCTGGGTGGTTTCAAGCCCATCCCCATCATGGACGATTATGAATTTATTCGGCGCCTCGAGCGCGCCGGACGAACGGTTTGCCTGAATCCGCCCATCGTGGTTTCTGACCGCCGCTGGCGCGTGCAGGGGCTCTTTCGAACACTCTCCAGTTGGGTGTGGATTCAAACCCTCTACTCATTAGGCGTTCCCGCCGAACACCTCGCCCGCTGGTACGGCCCCGTGCGCGACGGCTGCGAACCCCGGCGGATTTACTCGGGCTCGGTTCCGGACAACAACGCATCCAGTCAGCTTGACCCCACCGATTGCTCTCAAGTGGATCTATGATTGACGACGGTCGCTAATAGGGACTTCGGCTTGAATTTGATCTGACCTATCAGTGGGCGTAGTATTCAGTGTAAGTGTTCGATACCCACGGGTAGGGCGTGCTGAGGATGTTCCGGCGTCTGTTGCAAGCTGGCTTGCTTCGAATCGCAGCGCGAGTCTGCGCATTCCTGTTTCTGCTAACCGCCGATAACGGATTTTCATCCAAGGTTCCCGTTCTCAGCCCTGAGCGCCAAATCGATCTGAGTTTTCTCGGCAAGGTCGTTGAGCCACCGCTAAACCGTCTGGTGGAGTTTGTTGATCAGGACACGCTTGCGGTGGCCTTTGTTGTTCATAATCCACGGCCGCCGAAGTTGGTTCGGCGTGGGGAGTTCGACGAAAACTCCGCTTTTTCCGTTCATGTGGCCCTTCTTAATGCGCACTCCGGCCAGACACTGATACAAGCCGACTGGCCGACGGATTTCCCTCGTCACTCGGGGATCGTCGCGGCTACAAACTCGGGGTTACTTGTGCTGCTCGGAAACCGAGTCGCGCTCTACAGTGACAATCTGAAATTGCAAGAGCAAGTTCAATTGCCTGGCAACGACAGAGAGGTTTGGGTGGGCAGAGCTTCACCGAGCGGCAGAAATGCGCTCTTTATTCAAGACGCCGGGCTCAAACCAGCAACCTGGGCGTGGGTCAACGCAACGCAGCTTCGCGTCCTCCGTATCTGGAGGAACGTTCCACCCGAACCTGGAGGGCAGGGCAGTCCTGTTTCCGACAGATACATCACCTACATCCGGTGCCTCCCACCTGGCGGAAGACCACCGTGTACGCTGACAGCTCAGGCGCTCAACGGTGAGATGCTGCGGAGAGTCGGGGGCATAAACCTCCGCTATGGGCCGCCTGAGTTTGTCGGGGATAGCTTGATTCTTGTGCGCGGGTGGCCTGGAGATATTTCAATCGTAAATTTGGCAAAGAAGCACGTGATCCGACGCCGTAGTCCCGGGTTCATTGGCAGTGTTCTCGGATTGCCAGCATCCGCCCCGGACGTGTCGAGGTTCGTAGTTCCCGCTTTCAGTCGAGATCACGTACTACAATACCTCGACGTTTTTGATGGCCCAACTGCACATCTGCATGTCTTTCGCGTCCCAGGCTTGCCGCCGGCCGGCCATTCGCCTTGGCTGGTAACTCTTCCATCGGGCGTCTCGTTGGCTCCGGACGGCAGGCTGCTGGCCGTAATGGAAAACTTTCACACGCTGCTGATCTTCAAGCTGCCTCCGCCCGAAGGTCATTGAGCGTAGTGCAGGTGGGCCAGCGAGCATGAGCATGCGCAACGTCCACTTCGCGATCACTCCAACTCGCCCGCCACGGCGGTGGTGAATTCTTCAGTTGTGGCGGTGCCGCCCACGTCGTGCGTCAGGTTTTTGCCCTCGCGGTAGACCTTGTGGATGGCCCGCTCGGCGCGGTCGGCGACCTCAGTCTGGTTGATGTGGCGCAGCATCAGGATTGCTGAAAGCATCATGGCCGTGGGGTTCGCCAGACCCTTCCCGGCAATGTCCGGGGCGCTGCCGTGGACCGCTTCAAACAGCGAGCATTCGGCGCCGATATTGGCTCCAGGAACCAGTCCCAATCCGCCCACCAGTCCCGCGCAGAGGTCGGAGACGATGTCGCCATAAAGGTTTTCGAGCAGCAGCACGTCAAACCTTTCGGGGCGCATTACGAGCTGCATGCAGCAGTTGTCGATGATGTAATCGTCTAATTTAATTTCCGGATACTCACGGGCTACTTCGCGGATGGATTGCAGGAACAGACCGTCGGAAAGCTTCATGATGTTGGCTTTGTGGATGGCGGTGACTTTCTTGCGGCCCATTCGCCGCGCGTAGTCAAACGCGAAGTGCGCGATGCGCTTCGAGGCAAACTCGGTGATCACTTTCAGGCTTTCAACCACCCCCGGCGTGACTTCGTGCTCGAGCCCAGAGTAAAGGTCTTCAGTATTCTCGCGGACGATTACCAGGTCTACATTGTCAAACGGCGTTTTCACTCCGGGAAGGCGCTTCACCGGTCGCAGATTGGCATAAAGATCGAGCGCCTTGCGCAGTGCAACGTTGATGCTGCGATGGCCGGTCCCGACGGGCGTCGTGATGGGCCCTTTCAGCGCCACGCGCGTCTTGCGAATGGATTCCACAATGGGATTCAACTCGGTCTCTCCCTTGCGGCGTCCGACGACAGGAGTTGCGGGCATTTCGACCCAGTCAATTTGGGCGCGGGCGGCTTCAAGCAACCGCAGGGTGGCTTTGGTGACTTCGGGGCCGATGCCGTCTCCCGGAATCAGCGTCACTTTAACGGTCATGGTTTTTCCTTTGGAGACATCTGTGTTGGTCAGGCAGGTGCGAATCTAATGGCCGGCCTGGTTGGACACCGGAGCGTTCAGCAATTGCGCCAGATCGCTGATGGACGCCGAGGCTTCCAGGTTCAGTTTGGAACCCTCGACCTGGACGTTCAAATTCTGCAGGATCTGCGAGAGGGCTGGAGACAGGTTCTGCGCGACGGCCGGCTGGGCGCTCCGCAGCAGCCCAAGAAGCTGGTTCAGTCCGCTCGCCGCTTCGGCAGTCTTGCAGAGGATGGAGAGGTGGGCCATCACCTGGCTGCCCCAGTCCACACGGTAAAGCACCGCCCGGACCGAGCCGAAAAGCGCGCTGGGATCGATCTGGACTTTCTTGCCTTGCGTCAGCCAGGGAATGGCCTGGTTGGCGGCGGCCTGTCCGGTTGAAATTCCCCATTGCGGGGCTACGCCATCCAGGTCGCCTTCCCAGCGGCGGAAATCATCGTTGGAATCCAGGGCGGGGCGGCTGGCGTTGCGGACATCAATCAGGGCCTTGATGTCGCCAAGGCGGCCGAATTCCGCTTTCGAACTGTCGATAAACGTGAAGAACATGTCCGTCCGCGCGCTGCCCGCGCCAAAAGCATAGAGGTCGTAGCCTCCATACCGCTGGATCAGCATTTTATTGTTCACAAAAAAGTCATGGATCTGATTAGGGTCAAAGGTGCCCTCGGCGAGGCCGAAGAAGCGAGTGGCATCCTGCACATCTCCGCGCCAGCCCAGGACCAGCTCATTGACCTGCGTGTCAGGATCGACGCCGGCGCTTTGCAGCAGCGTTTCCAGATTACGAAGCTGTGGACTCATCAGGTGGGCCTGGATCAGCGGATACTGGGGCACTGCGCGAAGCGTGGCGAGGTTGGTATAAGCCATCTGCTGAGTATCCGCAGGAAAGCTGGCCAAAGCGTCCGCGCCGGCGTATTGTGCAAAGAGCGGGGAAGCGCAAAGGACGCTTGCTACCAGAAAACCGATGCTCAAAATGGTTCTTAAGTATGCCTGCCGCACAACTTTCAACCTGCACCCCCGCGAAAAGGAAGGTTAAGCAGAACGGGATGGACTTTCGCGATCTCGCTTCTTTCTTCTCACCTCAACGGTCAGTCTCATCAGCCAGTTAAGCCGTTCGAGAGCCGCCCGATTTGCGCCTCGTGCAGCCTGGGAGCGGACTCCGCCACTGTCGAATTTCTATTATCGCCGGTATCCGAAATTCAGTCCACTTTGAGCTTTCCGGCCCGCCCTCGGCGCAACGGTAGATTTGATTTTTCCGGTGCGCTTTGCTAACTTAATAAGGAGCTGGCTGTTGTAGAGGCATTACACATTCGACGAGCCAAAGGAGTAAAGAATGGCTATTGAACTAACCGTGCATGCGGTCGACAAGGTCAAAGAGATTCTGGCGCAGCAGACACCCGCACCTGCGGGGCTACGCGTGTCCGTGGTGGGCGGAGGCTGCTCCGGCTTTTCGTACCAGATGAACTTTGAGACCCAGACAAATGCGATTGACAAGATTTACGAGTTTGACGGGCTGAAAGTTTTTATCGATCAGGCATCGCTGATGTACCTGAACGGGACCAAAATCGACTTTGTTGAAAGCCTGGAGGGTTCCGGTTTCAAATTCGAGAACCCGAACGTCAAGACAACTTGTGGTTGCGGAAGCTCCTTTAGCACGTAGCTGGCAGTTTCAGCGGACGCCTGCCTGCTTAACCTGAGCGGCAGGCGGCTTCGCTCCCCATGTCGTCATTTCCCAACTCAGCAACTGTTTTCCAGGAAGCAGAGGGTGGCAGGTGTGCGTCCACAGAGCCGAGCTCACTCTTGGTGCGTTTTTCCGGTCTTCTGCCGCGCAAAGGGCTGGCGCTTGACCTCGCATGCGGGTATCCGCGGAACGCGCTCTACCTGGCCCGGCACGGACTGGCCGTGATCGGTGTGGACCGTTCGATGGAAGCCCTGAAATCGGGCAGGGAAGCCGCCGCGCGGTCAAATCTGAACGTCTATCTTGCTCAGGCTGATCTTACCCGGTTCGCTCTTCCCGCCAATACCTTTTCCGTTGTGATCTGCTTCAAGTATCGCGATCCCGGCTTGTACCCCTCGATTCGCGCATCCCTCCGTCCGGGTGGATTGCTGGTTTATGAAACCTACACTCTGGAGCACCGCCAGTTTGGCCGCAAGCCACTCGATCCTGCTCATCTGCTGGAACGGCATGAACTGATCGAGACGTTCGGAGACTGGGAGATCATCTATTATCGGGAGGTGTGGGCTGGGCAAGGCACTGCCTCGCTGCTGGCGCGCAAGCCAGGACGCTGCGGGGAATGCTGATTCCTTTTGCCGGCTCCAGTATACTTGGAATTTTATCCTTAACAGCGAGGTTGCTGCTTTCGCATTCATACTATGAAGATCGCGCTGGCTCAGATCAATACCACCGTTGGAGACTTTGAGGGAAACGTCGCAAAAATCCTGCACTACGCCAGGATGGCCGTCGAGCGCAAGGCCGACCTGGTGGTTTTTCCGGAAATGGCCGTCTGCGGCTATCCGCCGCGCGACATGGTGGAAAGGCAGGATTTCATTGAGCGGTCTGAGGCAGAGCTTTCGCGTCTGAGCCATCTGCTGCCGGAAATCCCCGCCCTGATTGGCTACGTTCGCTCTTCGCGCGTGCAACTGGGCAAGACGGTGTCGAATGCCGCGGCGCTCGTCTACCGTGGGAAAATTCTTCTCGACTACGTCAAAATTCTGCTGCCGTTTTACGACGTCTTTGACGAATCCCGCTACTTCGAGCCCGGAAATACATTGGGGATTTACGACCTCGAGGGCATGCGGATCGGGGTCACGATCTGCGAAGACATCTGGAATGACAAGAACTTCTGGCGCAAGCGGCTCTATCCCCGCGATCCCGTGGAGGAGATATCGCGCGCAGGCGCCAAGCTGCTTCTCAACATCGCCTCGTCTCCCTACAGCACCGAAAAGATCAAATTGCGGCATGACATGCTCCGGACGATTGCGGTGGAGCATCGGATCCCGGTGGCTTACGTCAATCACGTGGGCGGCAACGATCAGCTCATCCTCGACGGCTCAAGTCTGGCCTTCAGCGCCGGAGGCACGCTGATTGCCCGTGCCCGATCTTTCGAGGAGGATTTGATCGTGTTTGACCCCGCCGGCGCGAAGGCCGACATCCACGATGCTCCAGCCTCCGAGATTGAGGCCGTTTACAAGGCGCTGCTGCTGGGCACGCGCGATTACATGCGGAAGTGCGGCTTCAAGAAGGCTATTGTCGGAGTCAGCGGCGGAATTGACTCAGCCGTGGTTTTGACGCTGGCGGTTGATGCGCTGGGTCCCGAAAACGTTCATGCCATTGCCATGCCCGGGCCGTATTCTTCAAGCGGCAGCCTGGTGGATGCGGAAGACCTATCGAAACGGCTGGGCGTTGATTTCCGCATCATCCCTATCACACCTCTTTATGAGGGCTATCTTGGGACGCTGGAACCCTCTTTCAAGGGGCTCGCCGCTGACGTGACCGAAGAGAACCTTCAGGCGCGCATTCGCGGAAACATTCTGATGGCCCTGTCGAACAAGCTGGGCGCCATGGTGCTGAGCACGGGCAACAAGTCGGAACTGGCCGTCGGTTACTGCACGCTGTATGGCGACATGGCCGGGGGACTTTCGGTGATCGCCGACCTGCCCAAAACGATGGTCTACACGCTGGCGCGCTATCTGAACCGCGAGAAAGAGCGCATTCCATGCTCCTGCCTCGTCAAGCCGCCCTCCGCGGAGCTGAGGCCAAATCAAACGGACCAGGACACCCTGCCGCCTTACGAGGTGCTGGACGTTATCCTGAAGAGCATCATCGAGGAGCGGTTGTGCGCCAGGGACATTGCGGCGAAGTACAAAGTTGACCTGGGGCTGGTTCAGGACGTGATGCGGCGCGTGATGTGCGCTGAATACAAGCGCCAGCAGGCCTCGCCCGCGCTCAAGGTGACGGCCAAGGCCTTTGGAATGGGCAGGCGTTATCCGATTGCCCAGCGGTTCACCGGTTCGTGACGAACAACTAAAATTGCCGGCATCATCTCGGGGCGTTGATGTCATGCTGATCTCGCTTCGCGGGACCAGAATCCGCGGACATTCCGTGGCTCCTGTGCGTCAGCGTTTGACCTCCTGATCGAGGCAGCTTGAGAGGCCCTTCCATTTTGTTGCGTGCTCGCACCCTCGCGGTGCTTGTCCTGCTCATCCTGATTGCGCCGCATGCGGCTACTGCAGGGACAGCGATCCCACCGGTTGAGGTCCACACGCTCCGCTTGCCCAACGGACTTCGCGCCGTAATGGTGAATCGAGGCGATGCGCCGGTGATCACCGTTGAGGTCTGGTATCACGTTGGCTCACGCAATGAAGCGCCCGGGAAGACGGGATTCGCCCACCTTCTTGAGCACCTGATGTTCGACGGCACCCGGACGATCGGCAGACGCTTTTCCGATTACATCGTCAGAGTGGGCGGGATCGACAACGCCTACACCACCACCGACGCCACCGTCTATTGGGAGACGATGCCAACTTCAAACCTTCCCGTGGCGTTGTGGCTTGAAGCCGATCGGATGCGCAACCTGGATATCAGCCAGGCCGCGCTTGACAACGAAAGGACGGTGGTGGAAGACGAGCACCGGCGGCGTTATGAAAACCCTCCCTACGGCGCCGTTATCCCCACACTTTACGAAAACGCTTTTACGGTGGGCCCTTATCGCCACCTGCCGATCGGCACCACCGACGATGTCAGCCACGCGACGGTGGATGCGATCCGCAATTTTTACAACACATACTACGTACCCAATAATGCGACCATCGTGATTGCCGGCAAATTTTCGCTTGGCGATGCCGAGCAATCCATCCGAAAGTATTTCGGACCCATACCGGCGGGAACATTGCCAGCCACGAACAATATTCCTATCGAGCCGCCGCAGACCGCCGGCCGCGTGGTCAGCATGACGAGAGACGTCGCCCTGCCGGCGTTTGTGGCGGCGTACCACATTCCGGCCGATGGCACGCCCGACGCCTACCCGCTCCAGATTGCTTCCAAAATTCTTTCTGCCGGCGACAGCGGCATGATTTATCATCAGCTTGTTTACCAGCAGCAGCTTGCGGTAGAAGCCCAAACTTCAGCCGAGTTCAGCGAAGACCCAAACCTGTTTTTTGTTTTTGCCGTGATGAACGATGGACACACTCCAGCCGAGGGCGAGGCGGCCATTGACGCAATTCTCGAGCGACTACAAGACAATCCGCTTTCTCCAGCAGAACTCGACAAGGCAAAGAACCAGGTGCTTTTTGATCTTGCCAGCAATCGTGAAAACTCCAAGGACCTGGCCGACCAGTTGGGCTACGATTCCGCCGTACTCGATAATCCTGATCTGATCAATTCGGAGGCGGAACGTTTTCTGGCCGTCACCGCCGGGCAGGTGCAGGCAGTGGCCCGCAAATATTTCGTACATAGCAATAGGACGCTTCTGGAAGTGAATCCTGGCCGGAACGGCCCGGTCACTCCAAAATTGAGTGCAGGTGGGCATTGATCTTGAAGACGCACATCAGGAGGAAGGTGGTACTTTGCGGCCTCGCCGTGTTGGCGGCCTGCCTGGCATTTTTGCCCTTGCGCGCGCGGGACCTGCCTCCGGTTGTTCCGCCGCCTGAGGAGATCACCTTCCACATGCCCGCAGTGCATCAACTGGCGAACGGACTTCGCATTGTGCTGATTGAGCGTCACGATGTGCCGATCGTGCGGCTTTACGCCATCGTCGAGGCCGGCGCTGAGGCTGATCCGCCAGGCATTCCCGGGGCCGCCAGCATGGTGGCCGGGCTCCTGCCCGAGGGCACAAAGCACAGGACCGCCTATCAGATCGCCCAGGCCATTGACCAGGCCGGAGGATCGATTGACACCGGCGCGGGCTGGGACCAATCCTATGCCAACGTCAGTGTGCTTTCGAGCCACAAGGAGCTCGCCTTCGATGTAATGTCCGATTTGCTGGTCCATCCTGCATTTGCGCCGGATGAAGTGGAGCGTATTCGGAAGCAAACACTCTCCGCGCTGAATGTCGTCAACCAGGATCCCGGCTACGTGGCCGATACAGTCTTGCGGCGGATGCTTTTTGCCGGAACAGATTATGCGCACTCGGAAGACGGCACCAGCGACTCGATTGTGCGTGTGACCCGCAAGCAGCTCGTCCATTTTCACCAGCGAAATTACGTGCCTTCACGCACCATTCTTGCCGTGGCGGGCGACATTACAGAAGCCGACTGCATCACTCTGGCACAGCGCTTTCTCGGTAATTGGAAGAATGTCCCCGGCGCAACTCTCCCGCCCGACAATCAGCCGCGCTCGCCGCAGCAGCGGCAGGTGGTTGTCATTAACAAACCCGACGCGGTGCAGACCGAGATTCGGGTGGCCAACCTCGGCGTTCCGCGTTCGAGCCCCGATTACTTCGCGCTGGCCATTGCCAACCAGGTGCTGGGCGGGCCTGCCGCCAACAGGCTGTTTTACGCCCTGCGGACGCGGCACGGACTGGTCTATGGCGCTTCGAGCGACCTTGACTGCTACTCCACGCTGGGCGGGTGGGTGGCCAAGACGTCAACGCGCTCTGCCGAAACAATCAAAGCCACCGAAATGGTCCTGGATGAAATCTCGCGCCTGCGCAACCGGCCGATCGAGCAATGGGAAATCCAGAACGCGCGTGATTACCTGGTGGGCCATGAGGCGCTGCAGTTTGAGTCTGCAAGCCAGGTGGCCAACCAGGTGCTGGAGACGATGCTCTATCATCTTCCGCCAGAATATTGGGCCGAGCTTCCAAAGCGGGTCCGCGCGCTCACCGCGGATGAGGTGCTGGCCGTCACGCGGAAGTACCTCAACCCGGATGACGATATCATCGTGCTGGTCGGCAATGTTGCCGCCTTCAAAGGGGACCTCGACAAGCTTGGCGCCGCGCGCGTAATTCCTATTGCGGACGTGGGTCGCGCGTTCTCCGAGCCGCAGAAGTCCACGGCGGATCGTCCCGCTCCCGAAAGATAGCCGGATGAAAATTGCGCTTTTCAGCGTGGTTGGCCTCTCACTTGCGGCTGCACTGGCGGAGGCCATTCTCCTACTTCAAATTCAACTGGATCCCTGGCGGCTGGCCGCTTTGATGGAGTCCCTCGCGCTGTTGCTGGGCGTTTTCGTCGCCTTCACTTCGACGGACTTTATCCACTGGCTCAGAAAGCGGACGCATGATTCACTGTTGCTTGCCATCCTGATGCCGATTGCCCTTCTTATTCCTTATTTCATCCTGGCTTGCAGCACTCGAACATTTTCATATCCGGCGCTGGCAAAGCTCATCGCCTATATCGCCGTGCCCACTTTGCTGCTGCTCCCCAATCGCAAACACTACGCCGAGAGCGCAAGCTGGCGGGACTTCGCGGCCATGCTCAGCCTGGGGTTGCCGGTCAGCGCCGGATGGCTGAGCGGCATCTGGATCTGGCCGGAAGATATCTATATCTTCCGCCCCATATTTTGCGTGTGCGTCGGCGCTTATGCCTTTCTCGTCGTCCGCGGCCTGAAAGACGCCGGGTACAAATTGCTCTTTAAGGCCGGCGACCTCACCGAAGGAAGCCTGAACTTCATCGCATTCATCATTCTGGCCATACCACTCGGCCTGGTGCTCCATTTCATTCACCCGCACGCTCATCACCTCAACGTGGTTGCTTTCGCTGCGGACTTCGTGGGCATCTATCTCACCGTGGCCATTCCGGAGGAATTTCTTTTCCGGGGAATCCTGCAGAACCTGCTGGTAAAGACTTTCAAGCCGCCGCATCACGGGCGGAACGGGCTGCTGGTGGCTTCAGTCATCTTCGGGCTTTCGCACCTGCACCACGCGCCGGTGCCCAACTGGCGCTACGCCATCATGGCCACCCTGGCGGGAATTTTTTATGGCAACGCCTGGCGCATCCGAAAACGCACCTCCGCCTCAGCCTTTACCCATGCGCTGGTGGATACCGCGTGGCACTTCTGGTTCTGAAATTCAATTGTGATTTGCGATTCGGTCTGCCGCGGTTGCAGACACTACAGGTCGGGCGTGTACGCCAGCTGTGGGCCGTCAGCGGGCGCGGTAGACTTCGTGCCATCCGCCCGTCGGCAATAGTCCGCCGACAGCGCCGCCGGCCAGAGCACCTACAGGCGTAAGGGCCTCCGCGAGGTGCGGATTGGGGGGATTACCGCAAGCGAAGTCGGGGCCTAATGTACAGTTTCTTTGGCCGTAATAAGGGCTTAGTCCAATCACAAGGCCCGCAGTTGCTCCAACGACCATGCCAATCAACGCGTTTCGGGTCTGGTGGTTTTGCCCTATCTTCTGGGATACGCGAAGAATGTCCTTGCGGGCCAGCGTCAGCTCACCCTTTGCCTGCCGAAGCGTAATTCCGCTGTCGCTGAGAGACTGGAGCTTACCCTGGTGGGATTTGACGTTGTTCATTACGACGAGAATTTCCTGACCTGACGTCAGGGATTTGAGATTATCCCAACCGCTCAATTGTCCCTTGGAATCTTGACCGCTCGCCATGCCGGCGCTGAAGCAGGCTCCCAAAATCACGAGCACCAGAAAGCCAGCGGGTGAAAGCATTCGAAGTGATTTCATAGACGCCTCCTTGTCTTGCTGGCAGGGGACCAAATGTAGACGTCAGCATTCTGAATGGTATAGATAATGGTCAGTCAGTCGTCAAGGGCTTTCTTCATCCCGACCGGTGCAAATTACTGACGCTACAAAAGTTTGAGCGGGTAACATTACGACACCGAGGACAACCCGTCTTCCATCACTGACGCAATGAACAAGTGCCGCAGACTGCGGCGACGGAGGTCTGTACTATGCCGCATACCTGCTCAGTAACCAGGGAAGTCTTCCGCCCGGATATCGTCGTCGTCCACTCCGGCCTGGTGGAGCATTTCCCGCAGGCCGTTCACCATTCCCGGCGGGCCGGCAATGTAATAGATCGGAGAAAGGGCGTCCTTCACATGTCTGGAGAGCATTTCCTTGTCGATGAATCCGGTTTCTCCATTCCACGGCCGGCTGGAATTCTCCATTCCGGTCATGGTGGCAATCAGCTTGTAATTCGGATTTTGCCTTTCCAGCGCCTCAAGCTCTTTGAGGAATGCGGCGTCCTCCGGCCGCCGGTTTGAGAGGAACAGGAAGACCCGGTGCGGCAGCTTCTCCTTCGCTGCCCGAAATGCCATGCTCCGAAACGGCGTGACGCCGATGCCGCCCGCCAGCAGCACGGCTGTTTTCGCCGGATTGTTGTGAAGAACGAAGTTGCCAAATGGACCCTCGATCTTCACCGCCGTTCCCAGCGGCATGGCCCCGAGCGTGCGCTTAAAGGCCGAGTCGCGCATCCGTGTCGCAATCATCAACGTGGGTTCATCCGGCGCGCTGGCGATCGAGAAAGTCCGCGTGTTACCTTCTGCATCGGTTTCCGGCGGGTCGAGCAACGTGATGTCAACAGTCTGGCCTGATTTGAACGTCCAGCCGGGCGGCTTTTCGAATCGAAATAAAGATGTGCGCTCGGCCACTTCTTCACGGCCGACGAGTTTTACTGTCACGTGGGTTGGTTCATTTGCTGTTGCTGCCATCGATCGCCCTCCTGATTTCGTCGCGCCGGTTGCGGCGGCGGCCGTCGAGCAATTGGTTAAATCTGCTCCGGCTCTCCCGTGGCCCGCACCTGGCGCACAGCCAAGTTCCGTGCGGTCACCGACCATCGCAAAAACCCGACCTCAACGGGTATACTTCACAACTTACCAATTATGAACGGCCATGACAATAAGTCCGCATCTGCTTTTGAGCTGCGAGCTGGACGGCTGGCGCCTGCTCATCCGCATTCCGAGCCCTACTCCCCGCCATTCCGAGGGGCCGAAGGGCAACGAGGAACCTGCTGCCGCAGAGAAGAGCAAGTCCGATTCTTCGGCCACAAGCCGGCTTCAGATTGACGTGCTGTAGGAATACACCTTCTCAGGATGCCGAGCACCGGCGCCACGCTGCCGCAGCCTACTTTTGGCGGGCTGGCGGAAGTCCCGGTTCTGTCATGCGGTAAGGATCGAGGATCTCCTTCAGTTCCTTTTCGCTCATGACGTTATCTTCAAGGCATACTTCAGGTATTGTTTTGCCGGTTCGCAGCGACTTCTTCACCACTTCTGCGGCGCGGGTATAGCCGATCACCGGATTGAGCGCCGTGGCAATCGACGGAGACAGGTAGGCGTAGCGCTCGCAGACCTCGCGATTGGCGCGGATTCCCTCGATGCAGCGACTGGCAACCACATGGCAGGTGTTCTTCAGGATTTCGGTTGCGTGGAGCACGTTCCAGATCATCGCCGGCATCATGACGTTCAATTCCAGTTGCCCGGCCTGCACGGCAAGCGCCACCACGGTATCGCACCCGACTACCTGGAAGGCCACCATGTCGAGCAGTTCGCCCATCACCGGATTCACCTTGCCGGGCATGATGCTCGAGCCTGGCTGCAGCGCCGGCAGCACAATCTCGTTGAAGCCTGTCAGCGGACCGCTGGTGAGCAGGCGCAGATCATTGGCAATGCGGATGAGCTCCAGCGCCAGGTTGCGAAGAGCACCGGAGACCGAGGCCAAGGCAAACTGCGACTGCATGGCAGCGCGCAGGTCAGCCGCCGGACGGAGGCGCAATCCGGTGAGCACGGAAAGGCGCCTGACCACCAGGCGCGGATAGCGTGGATGGGCGTTCAAGCCCGTTCCGACGGCGCTGCCGCCGATGCCAAGCTCAGCAAGCGGTCCGGCGTTTTGCCGGATATGCTCGCGGAGCTGCCCAAGCGTTACGCCATAGGCAGCGAATTCCTGGCCCAGGCGCACCGGCACAGCGTCCTGCAGATGCGTTCGGCCACTCTTGATAATCTTGTCAAACTCGCGGCCTTTCCTGCGGAAAGCCGTTTCAAGCTCCTTGAGCGCCGGATAAAACTCTTCCAGAAGCAGCAGGGAAGCGAGGCGCATGGCCGTCGGAAAGGTGTCATTGGTTGACTGACCGAAATTGACGTGGTCATTGGGATGAACGATGGAATAATTGCCGAGTTTGTTGGTGCGTTTGCCGGTGAGATACCAGATGGCGCGGTTGGCAATCACCTCATTAACATTCATATGGAAGCTGACGCCGGCACCCGCCTGATAAACGTCCACCACAAACTGCCCGTCGAGCCGGTTGGCTGCCACGTCTGCGGCAGCCCGCACCACCGCCTGGCCCACTCGCCGGGGAATCATTTTCAGTTGAAGGTTGGTCTCCGCGCAGACCTGCTTCAGCAAGCCGTACGCCTTGATGAGCACCCGGTGCGCCCGAATGCCGCTGATGGGGTAATTCTCAACGGCGCGGGCCGTCTGTGCCCCGTAAAACGCCTCTGCTGGAACATGAACATCTCCAAGCGAATCATGCTCAATTCGTGTTTGCATGCCAATGATTTTACCCGAAAACCCGCGAGCTGAAACCGCGTCTTGTCAAAAACCGGCCCAAAGGAGCCATAGGGACAGGACCTGATAGAGCATTAGAGAATTCACCCTCTGGACGGCCCAAAAGCGGTGAGCTAGACTTCTGGCTGAAATCTTGCATTTTTTCTTTGTAAGCGCGCGATGTTTTGATACAATGGCCCCGACCGATGGCACGGCTCATTTTGCCATCGGGATGTCGGTGAAGAAAGCAGATCGAGATTTCGGGGTATGACGTTCGAGTGGGGAGGGACAACCAGCATCAATGCTCTCGAGTCTGAGGGCCCATTCCACCCTGCCAATTTGTTCAGTTTATTGCGTTGGAAGACACATCTTCTTTGAGCGGAAAACTGCTGAGCCTGTGAGCCAGCAGTCAAAGTGGTGCAGTCGGGAAGCAGCAGGTTGAGCGCGTAGTTGAATCAGGTTTAATCCAGTTAGACGAGTGAGCAGGGGGGCTTGATGAGGGTTCGGCCGGGTCTAGGTGCAGTTTCCAGCAATACACCGTCACATCATAGAAGATATCGCCTATGCTCGGTATGTTCGTGGCTGGTTGTGGCCGCGCTCACGATAAGCGTGTGGGCGCCGCTGGCTGGCGCGCGCGTGCAGGCGTCGATCCTGCTGAATGCCGAGACGGGGAAAATCCTTGAAGCCAATCATCCCGACAGCCTGTGCTATCCCGCATCACTCACCAAGCTGATGACCCTGTACGTGACCTTCCAGCAGCTCAGCTCAGGCAAAATGACGCTAACGCAGGAATTGACCGTCTCCGAGCACGCCGCGGCGCAGGCCCCGACCAAACTCTACCTCAAGCCCGGCGAGCAGATTTCCGTCCGGGCATCGATTCTGGCCATTACCACGCGCTCTGCTAACGATGCGGCGGTCGTATTGGCGGAAGCCATCGGCGGCTCGGAGTCCAGGTTTGCCGAGATGATGAATCAACGGGCCCGCGCGCTCGGGCTGACCCGAACAACCTTCCGGAATGCTTCGGGGCTGCCGGATGCCGACCAGGTGACCACCGCGCGCGACATGTCAAAACTGGCACTGGCAATCATCGGGGACTTCCCGGAGTACTACAATTTCTTCAAGGCGCGGAGATTCGAATTCCGCGGCAGAACCATCTACGGCCACGACCATCTCCTGGCCCGCTATCCCGGCGTTGACGGCATGAAAACCGGCTATACGTCCGCCTCCGGATTCAACATCGTGACCTCGGCCGTCCGCAATGATCATCGCCTGCTGGGGGTGGTGATGGGAGGCAAGACGGCACGCGCTCGAGACCGCCATATGGTCCGTTTGCTCAACACGGGGTTTTCAGACATCCGCAAGGCCACGCTGGATCGCGCTGAAGAATCCACCGCTGCCCGGACCCCGGTTGCCACGTTCAAAAAAGTTTCTGTAGACGACACGCAGCAGGAGGAAGCGGAACGCCCTGATGCCGGCTGGTTCGTCCAGCTCGGGGGGGCCTTCCGCAGCCCAACCCACGCCCGACGAGCCCTCAAAAGCGCCCTCCATAGCGACCCGGAGGGTTTAAGAGACGGGAATCCGCTGGTCGTAAGGCTGAGCAGCGGTCGCTATCTGGCGCGTTTCTCAGAAATGACCGCCGCAGCCGCCATTGAAGCCTGCCGGGCCCTTCGCCACAGGAAGTTCACCTGCGCCGCTTATCAGCTTCACAGCTCAGTTTCCATGGCTTCCGCCCAGTGAACGGTCCGGCCAACTATACCCACAGCCAGAGTGCCATTTGCCAGCGAAGGTCAGCGTAGAGTAAGCGATGTCGTCCGCTTTGCGCCTTCGCGCCTTTGCGTGATTAGGCTCTTGCCTACCGAACTGCGGAGTACATCTTTCAAAAACAATCCTCCTCGCGCAAAGCCGCAAAGCCGCTAAGGCTCGCAAACGGGCGATTGCGCGTTTGTCCCGGAGGATTTGGGCCAGGACCTCACGCGGTCGCGATCATCTGTAACCCAACTTCTGATTGAGAACGCTCGACCGCTCGACGCGCTGACTATAGCCCGCGGGCCTGAGATGCAATCAACCATCGGCCATTGAGGCTGTGGCTTAGCCGAAAGGGAATCGGCCTGGGAGAAGGCTGAAAGGCTGCAAAACAGCCAGTTTTTGGCTATTCATAACGTCTGATAAGGTATGTTATGTTAACTTACAAATGGACCAGTCTGCCGATGTGCCGATCCGTGCATTGTCCAGCGGGCTGTTGCTTCCCGCACGCAAGGAACACTCCATGCTTCTCCCGCTTCGCAGGGTCAGGGCGGCGAGCGGCCTGATGCGGCAAACTGCTAGACGTTTCCTCGCTTCATTTCGGCCATCAAGTGATCGCAGGAGCGAACGCACAGCGCCATGATGGTCAAGGTGGGATTCTGGCACGGATTGGACGGAAAGCCGGAGGCATCTGTGACAAACAGGTTTGGGATCTCGTGAGACTGCTGAAACTGGTTCAGGGCTGATGTCTTGGGATTATCTCCCATTCTGGCAATTCCGACCTCGTGCCGGACGCGGCCCGGCGGCAGCGCTCGCCTCCATGGCCGGATGTTCCTGGCGCCTGCGGCCTCCATCATCTCGGCCGCCGAGGTGACGGCGTCCCGCAGCATGGCCGCTTCATTTTCCCCGTGGGTCATGTGGAAGCGCAGCACGGGAATGCCGTAGGCGTCCACCACCTCCGGATCGATATCGGCAAAATTCTCCCAACGGCCCAAAACCTCACCAAACACTTCAATTGTTACCGAAGTGACGCCTTCACGGACGCGCTGCTTGTATTGTTCGCCGAAGCCCGCAGCGTTTCGATTGAATCCGCCGCCGCCGTTTCCTTCATAGCCGTAACCGCGGAGGAATTCTTTGCTTCGGGGGCCGTTGGGCAGGTTGCGAAATCTCGGCACGTAAATGCCGCAGGGCCGGTTGGGCCCGTTGATATTGGGCGTGGCCGGCAGGTCCGGAAGCTCGCCCTCGGCGCCTCCTCCGGCGATGTGGTCCATCAGATAATGGCCCAGGACGCCGCTGGAATTGGCCAGGCCGTTCGGGTGGTGCCGGTCGGCTGAGTTCAGCATGATCCTCAGCGACTCATAGCTCTGAGCGCAAAGGACCACGGTGCGGCCAAACACCTCGTTAGGCTGGCGCGTGTTGCGATCGATATAGAGGATGCCTTTAGCGCGATTGCGCTCGGAATCCATCAGCACCTTGAACGCCATGGCGTTCGGCACGTAGGTGCAATTGCCCGTCTTTAGCGCGTCCGGAACGGTTGTGAATGAGGAGTTAAAGTAAGAATGGGTTGCGCAGCCGCGTTCGCAGGGTCCGCAGTAGTGGCACGCTGGCCTCCCATTGAGGGGTTTTGTTAAGTTGGCGGTCCTGCCGGGCGTCACCATCCGGCCCAGTTTTGTCTTCACGCGCTGGCGGAAGCGAAGTTCTGCGCAGGTCATCGGCATGGCGGGTTGGAAAACCCCGTCCGGGATGACCGAATTCCCTTCCGCCTGACCGGCGACGCCGACGTACTGCTCGACGATGTCGTAGTACGGAGCCAGATCCTTGTAACCGAGCGGCCAGTCAACTCCGTAACCGTCGTGCGACGCCGCTTTGAAATCCAGATCGCTGTAACGCAGGCTCAGCCGCCCCCAGACATTTGTGCGGCCGCCGCCAATGCGCAGCCGGCCACCCCAGATAAACGGTTTGCCGGGATAGGTGGTGAAAGGCTCTTCGAGGTCGTTTGCAAACCATTCGTAGTTGGTTTCAGAGCATTCGTAGAATTGGCCCTGAATGGGCCTCGTCTTCAGGATGACGGTTCGCGCCATGTCGCGGTACTTCATCTGGAACGGCGCCATGTGCTCGGTAAAATTGCTGTCCTTTTGCGGAGGCCCCGCATCGAGCAGTGCCACCTTCATGCCGGCTTCCGCCAGCCGCTTGCAGGCCCAGCCACCCGACGCCCCCGAACCGACGACGAGGGCGTCAAATACCTGATTGCGAGACGGTGGCATAGCAGTGGCAAGGCTCCTTTGCTTTGGGGATACTGCACTGGCGCCGAGAGCTGCTCCCGAAACAAAGGGCGGGCCGCGCAGCCCTCAGCGGTTGGAGTGGCGGTGGAAAAGACGGGCGCGGCGTCCTATTTCTTGCCCTCCCAGGTTCCCTGTTTTTCCCCGTCGCGCGACCATACGCCGCTGGTCAGCTTGCCATCGGCGTAAGTTGCGGTCAGCGCGTAATCATTCTCGTCCGTTTTGATTTCAGCTTTAAGCTGGTTGTCTTTAAAGGATACGGAGGTGAGGTCAGCATCGCCTTGTGGGGCGGACACTGATCCGGTCAGTCCGTTATCCGTTTCCTCGAAAGTAATGGTAAACGACACATCGCCGTTTTCGCCGCCGTGCGCCGTGCAATTCCACGTGCCGACCAGCGGGCTGGATTTTGACTTGTCCTGCGCTTTCAGCGCCACGCAAAAAGCCAGAATGCACAGGATCGGGATCGCCGCGAAACGTCTCATCGAACCTCCTTGTCGTGAAGGGAAAATGGCATATTTCCCCGAGGCCATAGAATACTATAAAACCATTTTTTCGTGGGTAGCGAGAGTCTGTGGGTTTCACACTCGGCAGCATTACGTCGAAGAATATCCGGACGACTAGCAGCCAGCAGGCGGACCCCGCCTGGCAATTCGCGCGGACGCGGATTGATAACCGCGATTACCAGCAGGAGTTTTGAAATTGTGCCGCGGGCCGTCAGAACTCGAAGCGCGCGCTCAACTGGATTTCACGCCCCGTGCCCTCGGCCATGGTGATTGAGCCAAACTGGGGCGTGTTCACATAGTTATTGGGATAACCCCAATTGCTGTGGTTTAGAGCGTTGAATGCCTCCGCGCGCAGGGTGAACTGCACGCGCTCAGTGATACCGAATTGCCGTTGCACCGCTTGGTCGAGACCCATAAATCCGGGCCCGGAGACGGTATTAACGCCGGCATTGCCAAAGGTGTATGGAGCAGGCGCGGCAAAAGCGGCGGGACTGAACCATTGCGCCGTTGTGCGCGCACCCGCGGGAAACAGGGGGAGTCCGGTGACGTTGGCGCGAATGGGATTCTGCCCCAACAGCGTTCCGGCATTTGCGGTATCGCCGAAAACACCAACCGTGAATGGCATGCCAGCCTGGGCCGTAAAAATGCTGCCCAGGGTCCAATTCGATGTCAGGCGGCGGAGGAACGTCCGCCCGCGCCATCCTGGCACGTTGTATACCATACTGGCCACGAACCGGTGCGGAACATTCATACCGTTCAGTCCCTTCTCGGCCGCCAGGTCCGAATTGTTCTGGGGAATCACGGCCTGCATCATGGCGGAGCGAAAGTCCGGCGCGTCGGTGAGGCTCTTCGACCACGTGTAATTTGCAAGGAAGGTCAAGCCGTGATGGAACTCCCGGCGAACGTCGATCCAGCCCGCGTCATACCAACTATTGGCCGTATTCTCGAGGTAATTGATGGCCGAAACAGGAAACGTGTTGCTCTGGATGGCGAAGTTTTCGGGGTTGTCGCCCTCAAATGAAGTGCCGGGCAGGAAGGTAATCGTGTGATAGGGCCGGCGTGGGCCGATAGGCCCGGGTCCTGGCGGGGCGTTGTTGATCAGGTGCGCGCGCTGCAAGTGGTAGCCGCGCGAACCCTGGTACCCTGCTTCCATCACGAAATTTCCAGGAAGCGCTTTTTGCACGGTGAAACTCCACTGTTCGATATACTGCGGATGAGAGCGCGCATCGAGAGAACTGAAGCTGACGACAGTCTGACCCAAAACTGGAGGAGCGAAATCAAAGCCGGAAAGGCTGGGGACGTAATTATCACTCTGAAGAGTTTCCGCAAAGACATAAGGCGGATTGTGGCGCTGATTGCACCATGTGTTCATGTCCACGGGTGTGAAGAACATGCCGAAGCCGCCACGGAGCACGATTCCCAGCTTTCGCACCTGGTGCGCAAAGCCGAAACGCGGAGCGAAGTTCAGAGCATTGGGATACCACAAGCCCCGCGGCGTTCCAGCCTGCCCGCCCACAAAGGCGCCGAGTTGGCCATTCTGGAACACCAGGTTTGCTCCCGGCTGGTCCAGGTCGGATAACGCGCTCATATATTCGTAGCGCAATCCAATATCCAGCGTGGTGGCGTTGGTGACCCGCCAATTGTCCTCGATGTACCCATTTCCATACCACTGCCTCAGGTTCATCTGTGGCACGCCAGCCTGGCGCTGCTTGACGACCGGCAGACCCAGCAGGAAGCTGGCCAGGCCGGCTCCCGTGCCGTCGTTCGTGGCCGTGCGCGTGGTGAACCCATTTGTGAACTGATAATATCCGCGGGTCTCGAAAAAGCCCCACATGGGCCAGAAAAAC
Organism: Terriglobia bacterium; assembly: GCA_035712365.1. Lineage (NCBI taxonomy): Bacteria > Pseudomonadati > Acidobacteriota > Terriglobia > Terriglobia bacterium. Next base: position 27,559 of record DASTAW010000027.1, on the reverse strand, counting down.
GGCAAATAGCCGCCGCCAAACTTGAGCGCGTGGCGGCCCGCCTGCCAGGTCAGGGTGTCTGACAGTTGAACAAAGGTGTCCCAATCCTGCACCGGTGTGGCGCTGAATGAATCCCCCATGGGAGTGTAACCCTGCACGTTGAAATAGGGCATGCCCCAGGACCCCTTGCCTCCCCAGGAGACTCCCTGGATCCCGAGTTGAGAAACGTAGTCGTGCGTAAAGTTGTTTTCAGAGAATTCGTGCATCGAAAGCCGCGATACGCCAAAGGAGATGTTGTTGATCATCGTTGGCGAGAAGATATGCGTGTAGGAAACCGTGGCGTGTTGGGCGAGGTTGTCGTCAAACAAACCAAAGCCAGGAAGGTTCACCGGGGTAAAGCCGCTTTCGTGCTCGATGGAATACCGCGCAAATAAGGTGTCGCCCGTGGCAAAATTGCGGTCAATCCGGAAGGTGCCCTGGTCGGACGGCTGGGTGGCCGTGCGCACGTCCAGGTAATTGTTCGAGTCCCTGCCGGCCGCCATAGGACCCATCCCCATGCCCATTCCCGTTCCGGCCTGGACGTTCGGCAGCGGAATAGCCTGGAGCGCGCCCGACGCCACCGAACTGATCATCGAGGGCGGAATGACGTTTCCTGAAAACGGGCTGCGGATCACTTTGGGATTGCCGGGGCTTACCGGGAGCGACGGGTTGTAGTCAGGGTTGGGGGCTGAGCTGGTCGGGTCATAGATCGTTTGCCCGCTCTGGCTGAAGTCCCCCATGCGCTCCGCCATGGTAGGCACAGTCTCAACCTGGTAGACCTGGTTGCTGAATCGAAAGCCTTCATAGTTTGCGAAAAAGAAGGTCTTGTTTTTTTGGATAGGCCCCCCGAGCGAAGCGCCAAACTGGTTCTGAACGAGGTGCGGAACATTCGTCGCGTTCCACACGCGGGCATCGAGGGCCGTGTTGCGGAGGTATTCATAGGCCGTTCCGTGCAATTGGTTGGTGCCAGAACGGGTGATCATGTTGACCTGTGCCCCTCCCGCCCCGCCAAACTCGGCTGAATAGCTGCCGGTCTGGACTTTGAATTCCTGGATGGCGTCTGGTGAAGGACTTAGAGACAGGGTCCAGAAGGTTGGATCTGAATCCGTTGTTCCATCGAGGAGATAGTAATTTGAATTGGCGCGGCCTCCGGAAGTCGTGAATTCCGTCCCCTGGCCGGGACGCCAATAAAGCTGGTTTTGATTCCCATCCTGAACGCCCATACTCATGTTGGGTGCGGTAGCGGGAGCCAGAACTGCCAGGTCGAGCACATGCCGGCCGTTCAAGGGAAGCTGCCTGGTGAGGGTGGGGTCAATCACCTCGCCGAGCGTCGCGTCTGTGGTTCGCAACGGGGCAGGCGTCCCCTGCACCACCACATGCTGCGTTTCGCCTCCCACTTGCGCGGTGACATCAAGCCGCAGCGCCTGATTGACCGCAAGCACGAACCTGCGCAACTGGCTTTGAAATCCCGGCGCATCGACACGCAGCACATACTCGCCCGGGTTCACGGCAGTGAAAGCGTAAAAGCCATCGCCATTGCACACCGTGCTCCGGCTAAGACCGGTGCTGGAAGATTGCAGGGTGACCTTGGCGCCTGGAATGACTGCTTTCTGTACGTCGAACACTTCTCCGCTGACGGACGCAAAATTGGCCTGGGCAAGGGCGCTGGCCGCTGGCAGCAGAGTGAAAACAATACCCACGATCATCCACCGAAGGCCCCGTGGAAGGGCCAAATGCTTCCTTTTTTGCTTGCGCGGAATGGGCGCTGAGGAGAATTCCGATATCCATGCATTGCCGGGCATCATCCGAAAGCCTCCCTTGCCTGTCTCGACCTGCCACAGCAGGCAGGGCACACTCGCCCTTCCCGTTACGCGAAAAGGTTTCATGTTGACTTGACCCGACGCAGGGCCTTGTGCCGAATCGGCGTGGACTTAACCGAGCGGCTACGGCAGATAAAGAGTTTCCGCTCTTCGTTGTGGTGCAACGAATTTAATGTCGATGCGCCTCGTGGCACGCAGCGTTAGAAACTTCTCAAGCGTAGTTGGACTGTTGGAGAGTGTCAATGCAATGCAGAAGTTACAGTTGTACATTAAAGAGATTACGGGCCCGCTTTGCTTTGATTAGAAACGGCAGGCTTCAGTCCGGTTGGTCACGCACTCCATCAAAGGCGCCGCAACGCAGAGGAAAAGTAGCTCACATGGGAGGCGTGGAGAGCCAGGCGGAAAGGCAGCGTTCGACAAAGCCTTCAGCCCAGAACTCCAGGTGGGGATTCTTGAGACACAAATATAAACTGCAACCGTTCTCCGAGTGACGATAGGTGACCCAGGGGTCCGTGTCGGTCCCTCCAAGCACCTCGCGGCACAGACGCTCTCTCTCCTCGTCATACAGATTGATTGCGCAAAGGGTGCGAAGCGCGGGTTCTGCCATCGCTTCGGCGGCTGCACCGGCCATATCGAGGTAGTCCTCGCTCGAGAACATGCAGGAAGCCTCGGCGCCGGTAAGCGAGTGTATCTCAGTCAAGCGTGAGAAACTGAGCGGGTCACTGGCCTGCCCGCTTCTGAGTACGCTGTCTCCGCGATTAACAGCGGGCCACACGTCCGTGATGTCGGACTCCAGGGCCTCCATGATCCGTTGCAGGGTGTCCACGTTGATGCGCCGGAGCCCCGACTCCAGTCCGTCGATCGAATTGGGGGACATTCCCGCAGCCTGCTCCAGGTCGTGTTGTGTCCAACCCTTTAATCGCCGAAGCCGCTGGATTTGCCTTCTGACGTGGGCGTTCGTCAAACCATCCACTGTCCCCGTAAATAATTCCGTCTGCACTTCCATGCGCGAAGTAGCCATGGTCTACCCCCAACCGCCCCCGAGGCGTACTGTAAGATTTATGGCCAGTGTGGACCCATCCGGTGGCCAGGTCAATCCGAGAAGAATCCGCAAACTAGTGCGGGAAACACCTGAAACAGACGGGGCAAAATCCCTGAAAGCTCCAAAGCCTGAGAAATGCGGCTGCCCTCGCTCAGGGTTTTTCTGATGGACTTGGAGATCTCCTGGCGCACAGACTCAGCAATATCCTTAGGAGTTATTCGGAGTGCGCGACGACAAGCTCGTGGACGCTGCCAAGGGGGCTTGGTTCCTGGAGGGGATTACCTCTGGCGATCAACCTCTTTTGCCCATTCCGGGGCATCGGCGCTGAGGGACTGCGTTGCCGGATCGCCAAAGACCTCCGAAACCAGGTGGCCTGTTTCGACGTCATAAAGCTGATAATCGCCAACTTCAGGCCCGTGCGTTGCGCCCCACACCGCCGCGACGCGCTTCCCACCGTCGCGGAACGTCCAGTACCAAAGCATCTGCCCTGGCTGGATACGCAGGATGGCGCCGCCGGAGCGATAAACGGCCAGGACAAGCGGGACGGAGTAAGAGGTGCAGCAATTGTCAAAAGTCTCTTCCCACCCGATGGTTCTCTTGTCAGGCGCAAGTTTGACTTCGTCGATACCTTCCTGGTTGTAGATGACGTTCTTTTCGGTGCTCTTCTCCTTCGGAAGCAGCGTTTGGATGATCTCCGTCTTGTCACTGTAAAGGATGTGGAGGTTTCCGGTTTCGTACGAGGAAGCGGGGGACGGCTGGTCCACATGAAATCGGATGATGTACGCATTCTCGGCGGGGACGTTAACCTTTATTTTGGTGAACGTAACTGCCGGGTGATCGTCGGCAACCGCCCAGCCACAGAATGATGCGAGGAGGAGAGCAAAACAAACACATCGAGGAAAGGTCACCATCTTCATCATTTTTGCAATTTGCCCTGCCCCGACGGCCGAAAGCATACTTCGATAGCTCTGGGTTCCCCACTGCCGGGCGACGCCGCGTTCATCGACATCTGGCGACGATCACTGTGATGTCGTCTTTTTGTTCTCGAGGGCTGAAGCGCCGAACCTCATCCACAAGTGAGGACAGCAAGTCTGGCGGCGGCAGATCTCGATTTTGCCACAAGGCTTCGGCCAGGCGCCGCGTGCCAAACTGTTCTCCGGCATCATTCATCGATTCGGTGACGCCGTCGGTGTAGAGCGCAAGCGTGTCACCCTTGAGGAGCTGGCACTCCCCAATGGCGCAATCCCAGCCCCTGAACAGGCCCAGCACGGTGCTGGTGGAATCGAGGCGCTCGACGCGATTGTCGCTTCGCAGCACAAGCGCGGGCGGATGACCGCAGTTGGCATATCGCACCCGCCGGGTGCTGTCGTCAAATTCCGCAAAGAAGAGCGTGGAGTACGCGCCCTCGGACGTATTTTCATACATGAGCCGATTGACCGCCTGCAGGAGGCGCCCTGGCTGCTCAAGCGCCATCGGTGTGTAGGGACGGTACCAGTACGTCGAGGAAAGATTGCGCAGATGGGCTTGCAGATTGGCCATGAGCAGCGCGGCGGCCGTTCCCTTCCCTGCCACATCGCCGATCACCAACCCTGTCCGCTCGCGGCCGAGTTCGAGAAAATCGTAGTAGTCGCCGCCGACCTCGCGCGCCTGGAAGCAGCCGCCGTGGCAGTCGAGAGTTCTGAGGGCTGGCGGGGTTTGAGGCAACAGCCTCGCCTGTGTCTGCCTGGCCATCTCCAATTCCAGGGCGGACCGTTGTTCCCTTTCCTGCTGCTCATCGTGCGCACGACGCTGCGATTCGAGTTCCCTATTCATCGCGTCAAAGGCAAGGAGCGTAAACGAGTTGCCATCCAAATCCTCAACGGTCGCGGAGATTACGCCGTCATCCTGCCCAGTGCAAGCGCCGTGCAGGCGCACGCCCCGCGCGAGCCACTCCTCGTATTTGGCGGAGAAATCATCTGTGAAGAAAGAAATGTGAGTGGCGCGGCCGATCAGCTTGTCGTTCTCCCCGTCAGGCGCCGGGGCCGCCAGCGAAATCATGCCCGTGCCGTCGGGCGGAGACACCGTTAACCAGCGGTCGCCGGACGGAAGCCGGACATCGAAAGCCAGACTGAATCCAAGCTGGTCCAGATAGAATCGAAGACTTTGCTCCTGGTCTCGAACGAAAACCGTGACGGTGTTCAGGCGCAGATATGGATCACGCCGGCCGGGCGAAAAACTGCAGCGGTGCGTCTGGTGCTCCGAGGGATGTCTGCCCACCAGCAAATTATATATAACTCATGGACCCAAAACCATTCAACGCGCGCCTAATTACATTCCGAATCACGTCAATGCCGAATACCTGTATCGCGATCCTGCGAGGTGTGCGAAGGCTGCGGCGGCACATCTCTGGCACGAGCACTGAGCTTTCCGCTTCCGGCTTACTGCCCCCGTTTCAGCAGGCCAAAGACTCCCACTCCGTTAGTCGTTCCCACATAGACTTTTCCGTTGGCGATCATGGGAGTGATGAACTTGTTTCCAGCGCCAAAATGGTCCCTTCCCGATGGGGCCGCGTTGCTGCTGTACAATTCGCGCGCCAGGTTGTTGGCATCGAACGCGTGCAGCACCGCGGGATCTTTATTTTCCGTTGCCCAGACGATGCCGTTTCGCGCGCCATCCGCGGAGATGCTGGGCGCTGCACCCGGGTAGTTAAACGCCATGCTGGTTTCAGAGACGGGTTTGGCGATCAGCCGGGCTTTCTGAAACCGGTATTCGCGGAGCGCGTCATCGGTTGACGCGTAGTAGAGGCGGCCATCAAAATACGCCGGAATGGGGCGCGAAAAGCCGTGCTTCATGGCATGAGGCACTTCCTGATAGATTTGCTGGTTGCCCTTGGGATTAAATTTCCCCATGTCGTCGCGGTTCGCGATGTAAATGCTCAGGTCTTTTCCCGCTCCCACCACCAGATGCCAGATTTTTCCGGAAGCATCCTTCATGGGAGGCAGCACCAGCGGCCCGCCAGAACCCAGGTCATCGTCGCGAGAGTTTTCAGCCTCGACGTTGTACATGGTGAAGTAATCCGCCACAGAAAGCCTGCCGCCGCTCGCCGCGATCTTCAAGAAAGAGTTGCCGAAATCGCCTCGCGACGGAAATCCTCTGGCGTCGAGGGTCGTATCGAAACTTCCATTCGCCGCCAGCAGGTAGATGTAGCCCTGCGGGTCGGCAGCCGGCCCTGCGCCGCTCTGCCACACCGAACCCTTTTCACCGTTTGGGGTAAAATCGAGCGCGCCTTCCTGCTTCAATGTTTGGGCGTCGTAGCCAATCACCCAGCCGTTGTAAGGATCGATATCACAATGTGACGCCCAACTGGTATAGAGCACTCCACCCGAAAGCAGCAGGGCCGCCCGCTCTTCATATTGTTTCGGATCGAAAACGTCCGTGCCGTTATGGCTGACGGCGCCCTTGCCCGGAAACGTCGCGTGAATATCCACCGGCCCGCCGAATTCTTCCCTGCCATTCTGGAGATCCAGCGCATGAAGCCTTTGAAAATAATTTCCCTGCTGGTCCTTGCTCATCGCCACCGCGTAAATCGTTCCGTGAGGGCCGCGGTGAAGGTCGATCACTGGCGTCGAGGTGACGCCGATTTCCGGGACCACCTGACCGCAACTGCGATCGTCTGACGGCGATTCTCCAGCTTTGAGCAATCGGACATGCCAGAGAGCGTTTCCCGTATCGGCGTTGAATGCGTAAAGGCTGTCGTGCTCGGTGGCCACGTAGAGCACGTTCTGCTTTCCGTGCTGAGGAATTTCGATTCCGCTGACGTAGAGCGGTTCGGCATCCACTTTGCCATCGACATGAATTACGAACAGCTTGCCGAAGGTCCTGGGGTTGACGTTTTGTAAGGTCAGGATTTTTTCATTGAGATTCTGCCCCGTCCGCGCATTGTCGCTATGCCAGGTCAGAACATCCTGCGCCGCCGCGGTCGTCACGATTCCCACAACGGCCGCGACAGCCACGAAGACAACCAACGCCGCTTTAATAGCTTTCAGGCGTGTTCTTGCAATCGTTTCCATCGTTTCGATAGACTCCCCAATCGCGGGCTGGCGGCAGTCGTGGCGCCCATATAGAGTGACGGACTTCCGTAGCGCCGGCATCTTGCCGGCCATGAGAAGTGCACGCCGGGACGGCGGCGCTACAAGTGAGCGTTGTCACGATATTTTGCAATCCTCAGTAAATGATTAGAGGCAGCACCTGAGGTCAATCACAGTCAGCCCCGGATTTCTGCCGTTCAAGCCGGTCTTTGCTTTTGAGCACAAGTAATGATGATAGATTGGAGCCAAAAGGGGATATAGGAGCGGTATTTTCTTCAGTTTCTGTTTCAAGCCGGGTGATTCCAAATCCGGCTTTGATGCTGTGGGCAAAGAATTTCCCCATTCATAGACATAGTCGCTCTGCTGAACCTGTGAATGCGAAAAATCCGCCCTGTCCAGCACGGTCCGCACCAGCACATTCAGCCGAGTCAGCGAATAGACAACCACCCGCTTCCCGTCCCTGGGTTCTTTCACCCTGTACCATCTTGTTGTATCGGATAAGTCTGCGATCAGGACTTCCGTTTCGCGGTAGCCGTTTTTCGCCGAATAGAGCGAAAAAAACAGCTCCGGTGAGACCTGCCAGAATCCGTGCCCGCAGAAATTGTTCGCCGGCGAAAAATGCATAATCTGGCCGCCCGGCTTTAAAAGGTGCGAACAGTTCTTTAACGCTTGCGGCACGTTGTAAACGTGCTCCAGGCTGCCGCCGTCAATCACGGTGTCATATTTTTCATAAAGGCTCTTCGGCAACGGCTCATTCATATCGTGAACGTGGGTCGCGTTTTCAAAAGTTGAGTTGTCAAGTGAATCCACTTTCGTAGCGCCGAAATATTCTGTGAGCAAATCTTCACAGTAGGGCTGATTTTTGTAGGACGGCTTTGTGCCGACCAGTTTCCTGACCGTGGATTCGACAACGTCGAGCCTTTGACGACCGATGGTAATGGTGTCGCCCAACGGTTTTTTATTTTTGACGCTCCGCAGAAAATATAGTGCGTGTATATCGATACCCATTGCTGCGCCCTCACGTGCCTTCTCTCTAATTTAGCACCCTCCTGCCTTCCATAGTAGAGCAAGCGCCGAAGATGGACCGTGGAAGGCGCATGCATCACCGTCGTTGCCACGTGCGCGATTCACGTCCGGCCCATCTCTGCCCTGCCCGGCTTGTGATAATATGCGGCGTTGCTGATGATGGCGCGGGTGGCGCATACGTCGCGCTCTTTGCGATGTATGCGACCCTTCTTTTCCGACAGCGCATGATGCTGCAGGAATCCACTGCTGGCGCATACATTCCAAACCGCGGAACGCATGCGTTACCCTCCTCCTATTGCGTAATGCCGGCGACCTTTTGGTCCAAGGCTCCGTGAATCAGTTTGATTTGCCAGTCGCCGGATGCCGCCTTTTCGGCAACGATGCTTGCCGTACCTTTCAGAGTTTTGGGTTGGCCCTGGTACTGTTCGGTGAGGGTGTAATTAAACGACACCCATCCCGAGTCGTCCCACGTCTGGCCATGAGTTTCTGAAATTTCGATGTGCTTCGCAGCGGTGCCCGTTGTTAGCTTGCGCACCCACGCGCGCGCCGGCGGAGCGTGTCCGTCCTCGTCGAGGTAGACAGCGTTCGGCGCCAGCAACTTTTCGAGTGAGGCGGCGTCCTGCTTGTTAATCGCGTCGGCAAGTTGGTTGGCAAGGTTGAGCATTGGGCCTGTCGCCGGCGGAGTCATCGCGTGTCGCATATGCCTGCCTCCTGCCCCTCCAGCCGGGGCCTGCTGCGCAACCAGGACCCCGCATGTCATCGACAACGCAAACATCATGAAGGCAACCGATAATCTCTTCATAGCTCTCCTTTCGAATTTCTAAGTTTGTTGGCCAATCTAACTACAGCGACTTCCCTGCCCGAGGCTGGTGCCGGGCGCCGTCCCGCGCTGCGGGACCGCGGCATTTGCGATGTATGCGGCCCTTCTTGTTTCTGCCCCCTACCACTCCCGCTGTCCACTAATCACTATCCACTCACCACTAATCCTGATAATATGCGGCCTCGCAAGGGGTTGTGCAAGGGATTTCCCGCGCAGGCTGCGACGCCCGAAGAGAAGCAGATTCTTCTCCCGCTTTGCGGGACCGAAATGACGTGAGCAGGGTCTGGGTCACGCAGTTGTAGCGCCGACCTTTAGCCCGGCAGTCTTCTGAACCACACGGCGCCCGCCTGAAGGCCGGCGCTACAGAAGCAAATGCCGGCATGCGGCATACATTCCTAGCGGCGGAACGTATGCGCCAGCCGGTCAGCGAGTTAGAAGGTCCAAAGGAAGCCATCAAAACGGGAGGAATCAGTGATCAACTTTAAGTCGAAATCGAACCGGCGTTCATTTCTATCCGCGCTTGCCGTCACCAGCGGAGGGCTGCTTGCGCCGTCGGGAATGTCATTCGGCAAGTCCAAGTCATCCGCAAGCGGTCATCCGGTTGTTCCCATCAAGAGCGGGCTCGGTTCCACCGGTGACGTCTGGGGCGAGCTCGGCGTAACGCCGCTGGTCAACATCAACGGCACGCTCACCGTCATTGGCGGATCGGTAATCCCCGCCGAGGCCATGGAGCTCTACCGGCAGGGCAACGAGCACTGCACCAGCATTAATGACCTGGAAGTGGCTGCCGGCAAGTGGATGGCGAAGCTCTGCAAGTGGCCCGCCGGCTATACGGGCCTGGTAACCAGCGGCGCGGCCGCTGGCATCATGGTGGCATACGCCGGCATGATGACGGAAGATTTGACACCGCGCATCAGGCAGTGTCCCAACGTGACCGGGTTTCCGAAGACCCAGGTGATCATTCAGAAAGCCCATCGCAATCCGTTTGACCACCAGGTCCGCCAAACCGGAGCGACACTGGTGGAAGTGGAAACCAAAGACGAGATGATCAACGCCATCAATCCGAAAACATTGGCCATCCATTTCCTGCACATCAATGAAGACCGAGGAAAAGTCTCCGGTAAGGAAATCCTTGAAATTGCGCGTGCGCGCAACATTTACGCCTTCAATGACGCTGCTGCCGACGTGCCGCCCATCGAGCGGCTGTGGACCATGCCGCAGGAAGGCTGGGACTTTGTCGCCTTCAGCGGCGGCAAGGACATCAAGGGACCGCAGGCCACCGGCCTGCTGATCGGCAAGGAACAATTGATCCACTATGCGCTGCTAAACATGAGCCCCAATGAGGACACGATTGGGCGTCCCTGCAAGGTTGGCAAAGAGGAAATCTTCGCCTTCCTGAAAGCTCTGGAACTTTTCGTCAATCAGGACTACAACAAGACGATCGCCGGCTACGACCGTGACGCGCAGCTCATCACCAGGGCGCTGAAGAAGTTTGGAGTAACCGAACTGCCGCGACGATTTGACCCCAACGGCCTTGGGAATGTCACCCCTTACTATAGCTGGCGAATTGACCCGGCCAGGGTCAAGATCACCGGCCAGGAGCTGATGGAGCAACTGGCTGCTACTCGACCGCTCGCCATCGGCGCCTCGCATGCCGGCGCGGGCGGCATGTCCGGGCGCTGGCCGGAAGACAACACCGAGCACAACGTTCAGGAAGGCAACCTGATGTGGGATCCGCAATCGCAATCAATAACCCCTGCACCCACCGCCTGGGAAAATGGCGGCGAGTCCCCAGGCGGCGAGCACCACCGGCGAAACGCCGACCCGAACATTTTCGGCTTTGCAGTCTGGCAGCTTAAAGAGGGCGAGGCTGAAGTCGTCGCGGACCGGCTCGTTGAAATCTTCAGCCAGGCCCCAAAAGCTTAGCGCGCCAATGGGAAGAATGATTGCCCTCTCCCTTGGGGAGAAGGTGGTCGCGCAAGGCGACCGGGTGAGGGCTCATTGCCTCGCCGGATGTCCGTAGGCTAAGAAATTCGTACGCTCCACAGAAAAGAGTTTGTGTAGCGCGGGGTTGTTTTTGAACTCCGCAGCTTTTGCCTGCCCGAAAGACAAGCCCCGCAGAATTTCCGGGACATGAAACTCTCCGCTACCGGCTGAAGCCTTTATGACGCGGGAATAAATTTGTCCGAAAACGTGTCTACATAGCGAAGACGCATCCGTCTGGTGGCAGCCCCACGGAGATAAATGCAATGAACACAAGCTTCCTTGGAACCGCAGCTCCGCGCTACGCCGACGTGGTTCTGCTTCTCGAGTTCGGCATGGGAGCGGGGCTGATCGCCGGTGCGCTTCTCGCCCGCATGCGGAGGTTTCGCGCCCACGCGTGGTGCCAGTCGTTGATTGTACTGCTCAACGCTGCCGTCATTGCGCTGGTAATGGTCCCGTCTTTTCGCGGCCACGTGAGTCCAAGGATTCCACTGAAGCTGGGCAAAGCCTACTACGCGCTGGCGACAGCGCATGCGGCGCTCGGGACCGTCGTTGAATGCGCTGGCTTGTACATCCTGTTGTCCGCGGGCGCGAAGCTTTTGCCCGAAAGACTCAGAATCGCGCGTTACAAGCTCTGGATGCGAAGCTTGCTGCTGACCTGGTGGGTGGTCCTGCTTTTGGGATTCGCCACCTACGCGCGTTGGTACGTCCCGCATTTATTTGCAAGATGATTTCGCGGAGAATGTAGCACGGGCGGGCCGCGCACACGTCGCGTTCTTTGCGATGTATACGCATCAACACCAGTACGGCCCTTCCCCCAAAATAGCCACCGGAGTCAATCAGCAACGCTGCCCTGCGCGTCTTGTGATAATACGCGGCGGCATGGGTAGCCCAAGAAGTTTTCAGAGAAGACGCATCGATTCCAAACAGTGGAACGTAGGATGCGCCACCTGTGCTCGGCGGGCGTTTGCGGCTTTGCGACGCGAGGGCCTTAGCCCTCACAATAGTCCCGCTTGGAAATCGTAGAAACCAGCGGCCATTACTGTCCCGGTGGCATTGGCTGCCAGTGCAGCGAGGTGTAAAATCATTTGGGGGCTGAGGATTCAAATAGAAGTTCCGTCTAAGCGTGGCCGGGGCCTTGAGCTGTTGGCCCCAGCCTCAACCTGAAACTATGTCTTCAGCCGAAAGGATGGCGGCCAGATCGTGTATGTCGAAGTTGCCACATGGCCCGAGCTTTCGAATCCTGGCGATTCGGCTGGCCGCCCTCCTTGTTCAAGCCACGACATTCTTTGCCTTCGCGTCCCTGCAAGGGATGTCGCTCCCGACGCAAGGGGCCGCGCCTGCCGGCAGGGCGCATCATCCAAACCAGCCGACTGGCTTTGTAGGAGCAAAGGTCTGCGCCGAGTGCCATACCCCTGAAGCCGCAACACAGGCGGGCACTCCCATGGCGCACGCGGGAAAGCTCGCCTCTGATTCAGAGGTCCTTCGCATCAATCCGGACATGTCCGTGCGAATCGGGCCTTATTTTTACCGTATCCAATTGCAAGCTGGGCGGGCTACCTACTCGGTTAGCGACGGCAATCACACGATTTCGGTTCCGCTCCTGCTGGCCGTGGGTGATGGCGTGGGTGGTCAGACCTATGTTTTTGAGCGGAATGGAGGGTATTGGGAGTCGCGGGTCAGCTTCTATGCCTCCATAAACGGCCTGGACCTGACCATAGGTCAACGACACGGCCCTCACGATTCAGTTGAAGAGGCCATGGGCCGCGAGATGACTCCCGAGGGGGCGTCGGCCTGCTTTTCCTGCCATTTCACGGGAGCCGTCAGCAACGGCCAGCTTCACGTCCCACAGATGACACCTGGGGTTGCATGCGAACATTGTCATGGTCCCGGAGAGCGGCATGTGGCGGCAATGAAAAAGGGCGATCTTCGACAGCTCTTCATTACTAATCCGGCACGCCTTTCGCCCGGAGATTCCGTCAAATTTTGCGGCTCTTGCCATCGTACCATCCAGGACGTGCATGCCCTGGGCTTGCGGAGTGTGGTGACAATCCGCTTTCAGGCTTACCGCCTGGTTTTAAGCCGCTGCTGGAACCCGAACGATGCACGAATCACTTGCCTTGCCTGCCATGACCCGCATCAGAACCTCCCCGATGACCTTTCCTACTACGATTCCAAGTGCCTGGCATGCCACCTTCAGCAGCCTGAGTCCACGCTCACTCGTGAACACCCCGGCGCAGCCTGTCCGGTCGGCACCAGCAACTGCGTCCAGTGCCACATGCCGCGCGGTGAATTGCCCGGCGGCCACACCGTTTTTACAGACCATTTCATCCACGTCGCCAAGCCCGGTGAGCCGTTTCCGGAAGAAAATCCGTCGCCATCAATACACCCCTGAGGGCCACTGGCGCATCAGATTTTCGCGGGGTGGCGCGATCCTCGCGATCTACGCGGGTGGCGCATACGTCGCGCTCTTTGCGATGTATGCGACCCTTCTTTTCCGATCGCAAATCATGTCGCAGGAATCCCCTGCTGGCGCATACATTCCAAAGGCGGAACGTATGCGCTACCCGACTCTTCAGCCAGGCCCCAAAAGCCTAGCGCGTTTTTGTAGCGCCGAGGCTTTAGCCCGGCAATTTTCCAACGAACGCGTGCCGGCCTGAAGGCCGGCTCTACATGGGCCGAGGTCCCGCATACATTCCAAACAGAGGAACGTATGCGGCACCCTCCGGGTAGCGGAGAGTTGTCCCGCCGTGCGGTCCCGCGCTGCGGGATGCGGTTCTTTTATTCAAGATCAACGGCCGCAGAGTTGCATAACAGCTCTTGCGCTACCCGTTGTTATCCAGAAGGCGCACCCGGCGCGCGCCGAATGCAACCAGATATGCCGGCAGGTTTCGCAGGAGCGGTATAGCGGTCAGCAGTCGCAGTTGCCACGGAGGACGGGCAGGCTGCCGCGAGGTGAGCACGTTGGCGATCAAATTCTTCTGAAAATAATCCTGCATGGCCTGGATGACCCGGGTGGGCCATTCGCGCTGGCGCTGCACTTCCGCCAAACTGGATGGTTCAACCCGTCCCGTCTTCAGCGGGCCGCATAACACGTTTGCGGCCACCACTGCATCCTGTATGGCGTAGTTGATGCCGACGCCCCCCACCGGAGACATCACGTGCGCGGCATCGCCTATGAGCAGGAGGCCCGGTTTGTACCATTGTGGGCAGCGGCTGGCCTCGACCGATAGCAGCGAAAACTGCTGCCAGTCTCGCAGCGTTTCGACATGCGGGGCTAATCGCGGTTCGATTTCTGTGATGGTTTTTCGGACCGCCTCCACGCCATGATCGCGCACTTGCGAATATTGTCCTTTTGGAAACACCAGGCCTGCCTGCCAGTAATCCGCGCGGTCCAGCGCGATCAGAATCCGGCCGCGGCCGATGCCGCCATACACTCCGCCCGGAACATCCAGGTCCTGTGGCAGCTTGGGAAGCCGGAACCAGAGCACGTCCATGGGAGGCGAAGTCTTGACAGGCTCAATTTTTGCCAGGTGGCGCACCTGAGAAAATCTGCCGTCTGCGCCCACGGTGAGCGGGGCGCGTACCTCATGCCAGCCGTCAGGCGCAAGATATTGCACGCCGAGGACAACCCCATCCTCTTCGATAAGCTTTTTAACGTTGGCCTGCATCACCAGCCGAAACGAGGGATACTTTGCGGATTCGCTGGTGATGAACTCCAGAAATCGAACTTGCGGGACCAGCAGGATGTAAGGAAACCGCGTTTTGAGCCTTGCAAGATCGAAAGGCCGGAACGCGCCGGAGGGAAATTGCACCGTGGGCCCGGTTGCCTTGGAGTGCGGCAACTGATGGATGCGTTCGACCAAACCGATCTGGTCAAGAATCTCAAGAACTGCTGGATGGAGCGTGTCGCCACGAAACTCGCGGTCGAAATCCTTGTGCATTTCAAGGAGCGTAACCGGAACTCCCCGCCGGGCGAGAAGTAGAGCGAGCATCGCTCCCGCAGGACCGCCGCCAACAATGCAGCAACCGGTTGTCATCGTGTCCAGCATCTGCTCGTCATTCCCCCTTTGGGCCGCAGTTTGGGGGCGCAGAGTTGTTCTCTAACTCTGCGGGTCTTGTCTTCAGGGGGAAGCAGCTTCATCTGCGTCATCGCGGGTGGCGCACACGTCGCGTTTCTTGCGATGTGTGCGGCTTTTCTTTGTTTCGCCCTCCCCAATTCGCCACCATCCACTATCCACTAGCCACTGCTCTTTTCCTCTTCCCGGCCCGCCTTGTGATAATATGCGGCGTCGCGATGTGTGGTGCAACAAAAAAGAAAAAGGCTCCCGGCAAACCGTGGGAGAAAGAGGGCAAGCTGATGGTGCGGGATCAGGGCAGGGCCGCTTCTCCCCGCTACCCGCGCGCGGAGACCTTGCGGGCGGGGCTGGCGCCGGTGAGGCATCAATAGACAACGCCGCGCCAAATCGTTAGCGGCTGGTTGTCCAAGGCCTTCGCCACTGAACAAGCAGCCGGAGAGGAAAATGAGCAAGAGATTGGCCCGCAATATCACACTCGCTTTCATTGGCTTGCTGGCGTCCAGCTTTTTTCAGCCGGCCGTTTTTGCCCAGTCAAGCCTCGTTCCAACACCGCCAATGGGATGGAATAGCTGGAACCATTTTGCCTGCAAAGTGAGTGACGCTATCGTGCGCGCCCAGGCGGACGCGATGGTCTCAAGCGGGATGAAAGCCGCTGGGTATGAATACGTCAACATCGACGACTGCTGGGAAGGCGAGCGCGACGCGAAAGGAGTGATCCACCCGAACTCGAAGTTCCCGGACATGAAGGCCCTTGCCGACTACGTCCACTCGAAGGGACTCAAGCTCGGGATTTATTCTTCGCCCGGCCCCAAGACTTGCGGCGGTTACGAGGGCAGTTATCTGCACGAGAAGCGGGACGCCGCAACCTATGCGCAGTGGGGCGTTGATTACCTTAAATATGACTGGTGTACGGCGCGGTTCGTTTATCAGCCCGATCAATATCCCGCGGCGTTTGAGAAGATGCACCAGGCGCTGCTCGCAACGGGCCGGCCCATCGTTTACAGCATCCACGGCCGTGGCAAAGTGTGGACTTGGGCGCAATCCGCGGGCGCAAACCTCTGGCGCACCACGGGCGACATCAAGGACGATTACAATCGCATGGTAGCTATCGGATTCGGACAGGAAGGCCTTGCGCAGTTTGCCGGGCCCGGTCATTGGAACGATCCGGACATGCTTGAAATCGGCAACGGCGGCATGAAGCCCGATGAGTACCGCATGCACATGAGTCTGTGGTGCCTGCTGGCGGCGCCGCTGATCACCGGTAACGATCTAACGCAGATGACTCCGGAAACGCTCGCCATGCTGACCAACCCCGAAGTCATTGCCGTTGACCAGGACCCTCTTGGCGTAGAAGGCCAGCGAGTGTGGGAAGAAGGCCCGCTCGAGATTTGGATGAAACCCCTGGCCGACGGCAGCAAAGCGGTTGGCCTGTTCAACCGCGAGCAATGGATCATTAAGATTACTGTCAGGTTCAGCCAGATTGGCATTGGCGGCCGCGCCACCGTTCGTGACCTGTGGGCGCGCAAGGACCTTGGAAATTTCAACGGCAGCTATTCGGCGGATGTCGCGGAGCACGGAGCCGTCATGATCAAAGTGACGCCCGCGCCATAACGCCACCACTCACATTGGGCGCTCCGCCCGGCCGAAAACAACACCGGCTTTGCGCAGCCAGCGGCCAATCACCAAGCCTCTTACCTCAGGTATTCAGGCGCCACCGCGGGTCGAACCGTTTGCAACCGCGTGGTAATTGTTGAATCATAAAAGAGGCAGCTAAAAGCGAAATCCAGCCCGAGCGCCGGCAGGATTTTCGCCGCCGCCAGAACACATGTCTGAATCCTTTACCTTGGACTTTCCGGACGACTGGCAGGGCCTTGAACGCGGATCAACGCGCCGGCAGATGGAGCAGCACGTGTTGCCGGCCTACCTTTCCCGGCAGCGATGGTTCGCTTCCAAAGGCACTAACATTGATCGCGTGGAATTAGTCAGCAGATTCGCCCTCCCCGGAAGTCCGGGCAAATGGCTGCTTACGATTTTCCGGGTCCATCTCGCTGATGGCCGCTCCGAAGAATACTTCATTCCGCTGGCCGCCGTGTGGAATTCGCAATCGTCCACACCAGCAGGCGCGGAGTCACCCGAAGTCCTTGCCAGCATCCGTGACGGTACACGAAACGGGACGCTGCGTGACGCGCTGGCAGAAAGCGCTTTCGTAGCGGACCTTGTCCGGGCCGTTGGAGATAAACCCAGGATCGACGGAGCCGGGGGCAGCCTGCGTTTTAGCCACACCCACGCCTACTTCCCATTGGAGCAGGAAGACGAGTGGAACATCAGGAAGCTCGGCGCTGAGCAAAGCAACTCCAGCATTCTGGTTGCGAACAAAATGGTGCTGAAGGCCTTCAGAAAGCTGGAGCGCGGAGTTCAGCCCGAACTCGAAATGGGGCGTTATCTCACCGACGTCGCCAACTATCGCAACACCCCGCCGCTGCTGGGCTCGATTGAGGAACTCGATGACACCGGGCAGCCGACGGCCCTTGTTGTGATCCAGCGTTATGTTCAAAACCACGGGGACGGCTGGTCTTTTACATTGAATCACCTGAAGCACTTCTTTGAAGAAGTCGGCGGGAGCGCGTCGGATGAGTTGCGCAATGATTCATATGTCGCGCTGATGGAACGCCTCGGCACCCGCATTGGGGAGCTTCAACAAGCATTTGCATTAGACACTAGTGATCCGGCGTTTGGCCCTGAGCCCATCAGCGCCTCGGACATTCAGGTGCGGAAACAGGAAATCCGGTCCGAGGCTGAAAGCACTTTCGCACTGCTCGCGAACTCCGGCGCAATGCTTAGTCCTCAACTGCAAGGCCGCGTGTCAGCATTGCTTACCCAACGCGATCGCATTTTTGATCTGATTTCGTCATTCAACCCGGAGCCCGATTCAAGCCTGTTGAAGACCCGCTTCCACGGCGACCTCCATCTGGGGCAGGTCCTGGTGACTGGAGATGATTTTTACATCATCGATTTTGAAGGCGAACCCGGACGTTCCTTTGCGCAGCGGCGCGCCAAACAAAGCCCTCTGAAGGACGTAGCAGGCATGCTGCGCTCCCTCAATTATGCCGCGTGGTCAGCATTATTTGAATATGACGCAGGGCAAACCGACCAGCTCGCGAAGCTCGAAAAGTCCGCGCGCCGTTGGTTACAGGCATCCTCGAAGGCGATGATGCAAGGGTACAGAAAAGCCGCCGAGGGCTGTCCGTCCTATCCTGCCAATCCAGATGCCTTTCGGCGGATGCTTGATCTTTTCATCCTTGAAAGGGTTCTTTACGAGGCCCGTTATGAGCTCGCTAACCGGCCGTCCTGGTTGCGCATCCCGCTGGAAGGCATCATAAACCTTCTGGCGCACGCGTAGCGCCAATCTCAACAACTGCTCGCTTTGCAGGAACTCTTTCGAATGCCCGAATTACAGCAGCCTGTCGCGTCGACTGTTTAAGGACCAGCATGGAATAGATCCTTGGGTTCGGGACGTTGACCTGCTCGAGTCCGGGCGACTCCTGATGGATGAAGACCGGCCACTTTCGGCCCCCGTTCGCCCGATGAACCCGCACCATCCGGACCCGTCACGACTCGCAGATCACCGTTTCCGATGGAATAAACCGGCGGCCTCCGACCCAAAGACTGGAATTGCCGCCGGCCCGCGAGGAGCTGCCCTTACTTCATGCTGATCGACTGGACCGCGAGAGTTCCGTCCGCAGCTTTGCCCGTGACGTTGACGCGAAGGTGGTCGGCTTTAGTCGATTTGCTCAGGAGCTGAATAGCTTCGGCATTGCCCTTCGCATCGAATTTCAGAAACTTCCCGTCCGCTGTGATGATTCCGAGCCCGGCTTTCTGGCATTGAAGTTCACAGGCGCGAGTGTGAGCGTCAGGGTTTGCCTTCACTTTAACGGCACAATTCGCATCCACCAGAGGCACGTTGTTGAACCGCTCGGCCCATGCCGCTGCGGAAATCGCAAAGACCGACAAAAACAACATCACAAACATTTTCTGCTTCACTTTTTTCCTCCTGTTTTTGTTATTCAAACATTCGTCGTGTTCCCTGCGGGCCGGGCGTGTGCCGCAGCCGTCCCTGCCCAGACGCCCGCTTCCCGGGCGCTCGTCATCTGCGCCAGCACAAAAGCGCTCAGGGCAAGCTCGACATCGCGGACCGCAATATCGTAGAACATGCCGGTGGTGAGAAGGTTCACAGCAATTCCAAGCAACCAGAACATCACCAGGTAGGCGCCGAGTTTCGTCCACCGGCTAAGAACGAGGAAGCCGGCCACGATTTCGACCGCGCCTACAACGTGCATGAATGTGGACGGCGTTACCGGTATCACCTTCGTCGCCAGCGGGCTCAGATACATGCTCCAATCCGCGAGCCGATTGAAATATTTATCGATGCCGGCGATGATCGGACAAAGCCCCAGCCCGATCCTCAATGCCAGCCACGCCAGATCTAGCTGTTTTGCACCTTTTCGCATCATTTGCCTCCAACCGTAATGAGTGAGCGATCGGCAAGAGGTTACAGCGTGGGAGAATTTTTCTTCCGTGGAGCCCAAAAGCACTTTGTTTTTGTAACCAAATGCCATCCCGCCGCTCTATGATATGAGGAGCTAATTATGCAGGCGGCAGAAGCAGTTGAAAGGGCCAAAGCTGAGAAGTGGCCTGACGAAGAAGTTGTGGCGCGCGTCCTCCAGGGCGAAACAGCGCTTTTTGAAATCATCATGCGGCGCTACAACCAAAGGCTATTTCGGGTGGCACTTGCAATTTTGCGCGACGAGGCGGAAGCGGAAGACGTTACGCAGGACGCATACGTCCGCGCCTATCAGCACCTGAACCAGTTCGCGGGCCGTTCGGCGTTTTCAACCTGGCTGACCCGAATTGCGGTGCACGAGGCATTAGCCCGGGCCGGGAGGCGAAGACAGTTGGAAGGTTTGGAGGAGATGGTTATGCTGAAAGGCGAGGCTAGTCGCGAATTGACAAGCCGCTTGGCGAGCCCCGAGCAGCAAGCTTCCACGGCGGAGATGAGCAGGCTCCTCGAGGCGGCGGTCCTCTCTCTGCCTGAAGCCTACCGCACGGTGCTCATGCTGCGGGACGTCGAGGAAATGAGCACCGCGGAAACCGCCAGCGCCCTCAACCTCACCGAAGAGAACGTGAAGGTCCGACTGCATCGCGCCCGCGTGCTCCTGCGCCGGGAGCTTTATAATCGCGCAGGCGCGGCGCGTGCGGATGCGTTTCCTTTCATGGGTGCTCGCTGCGATAGGATGGTGCAGCGTGTCTTTGAGCGCCTGGGGGAAGGCCCGCTGATGTCGTCGGAAGTATCCAAATTCGAGGCCTAGGGCCGGTTGCGCTACCTCTGCGTTCCGATTGATCTCAATTCCCAATAATTTCCGGCAAGGAAGACATATGTCGCGGCAAACGCCCCAGACGCCTGCCCATAATTGTGTCCCAAAGCCGGCTGAATTTGGATCTGACTCTGGAAGGCTCCTTGTCGATCAGCGCCAATCGCTTGGTTGAGCCGCGTACCGTACGGTACGTGGCGGAGAGGGTGGGATTCGAACCCACGTCACGATTGCTCGTGAACACGCTTTCCAAGCGTGCTCCTTCAGCCACTCGGACACCTCTCCGTGTCGAGACCGTAATGCAAACTTGCTTGAGGATTGCCAGCAGGCCGTTCCGGCAAGTTTGTGGCTCCAGTGATTTTAGGGCTTTCGGACCAATCACCGCAAGACAAGAAGTTCCCCAGCGATTTTCCCCTGCCTGTCAGCGCGGGAGGATCCTAACAAAATACTGCGCTGTGGCGGAATTTGCTGCAAGATAGTTGATCGCGATTGATTCGCTTCAGGCCATCCCGCGCGACGAAAACTGCGGGCATATTCGCACATGGAAAGTTCCTACTTCAAATCGGTCCTGAGGAGTTTCAGCCACAAGTCCAGGACGAAGAAGTTCCAGCTCTTCGAAACCCTGTTCCAACCGCGTCCGGAAGAGCGCGTGCTGGACATTGGCGCAAGCGGCAAGGTTTTCCTCCGATACACTTTTGAGGACGTTTATCCCTACCCGTCGCGGATCGTTGCCGGCGGCTACGACCTTGGCGAAGTGAGAAGCGCGCGCCAGGCCTACCCCCTGTCCACCTACGTGGTATTTGACGGGTGTTCCCTGCCCTTTCCCGACAAGAGTTTCGACATCGTATTTTCAAATGCCGTCGTCGAGCACATCCTGGGACCGGGCCGGCAAGAGCAGTTCGCACAGGAAGTGATGCGGGTGGGCAGGAGCTGGTTTATCACAACGCCAAACTATTGGTATCCGTTTGAGAGCCACTACCATCTGCCGTTCATCCAGTTCATGCCGGAAGGCCTGCAGCGCGGCTACAACAGCCTGCTAGGCAGCCACATCCCCAAAGGTCAAACGCAGGAGCTCGGACTTCTTTCGGCAAGCGGACTGCGAAAACTATTTCCGACGGGTCGCATTGAGAAAGTTCGCGTGACCTTCTGGCCGGAAACGCTGGTGGCGTATTGTCTGGATCCGCAACGGTCTGCCAGCGGTTTAAGCGGTTCAAGCTTCAATGCTGACTGACGAAGCAGACCTCGCAAGCCTTGACCGCTTCTGGCCAAGACATTACACTCTGTTTAAGTGCGCCTGTAGCTCAGATGGATAGAGCGGTTGCCTCCGGAGCAACAGGTCGGGGGTTCGAATCCCTCCAGGCGTACCATTTTGCCCGGCCGGTAAGATTCCATCCGAAGACGGCTCGTTGGCGTACCGTCCTCGATCGACTCACATTCAACTCGACACATTTGCTGTCAGGACCTTTTCGCCGCTGGGAGCAGCGGGCTGGGGTGAGTTTTCCGCCGTCACGAAGACGACAAACTCATCGTACGGAGTAACCGTCTCGAATGTGCCGCCCCGATCGCCGCCGCACTGGCAATCGCGCACGGAGTCCCCCCTCGTAGCATTCGAGCAGGATCGACCCACAAGTGGTGCGCCCTGGTGGGGCCGGCGTTTTTCGGGCCCGGTACATTTTCGGCTTGCGCACGTTGGCGGGTCCGCGGGCCGGCATGCTGGGAATGGAGAAGCTTTGCCCTTCACAACCCTCTCGGTGTAGCGACACGGGTTATGATGTCCATGGCGGGGTTTCTGTTTGCGAACACCCCTGACAGATTGTTGGAATACCTCGAAAGGGTGTCATGGCCCTTATGGCGGTCGTTGTTGGAGCAGGTTATTATGTGTGGCGCCGCAAGAAGGAGCGATACAAGAAGCGCAAGTCACAAGAAAAAGGCCGGGAAGAAAGGTAGCAACTGATGTTCCTCTACGTCTCGAGGAACCAACGAATGCCGTTGCGCCGTAGCTGACTCAGCGCCGGTTTTGAGTCGGAACCACGCTGTTTTCCTCTTGAGAGAACTTCTTGCTGCATTTGCTTAAAAACGGTGCCTTGATCGCCGTTTTGGCGCACGCTCTGATCGGCGTGTCTCTACTCTGGGACAAGGTGCTTCTGAAGAAGCGCGGCACCAAGAACCTTTTTAGTTACGTCTTCTGGCTGGGGTCCTTGAGCGTCTTCGGCCTTGCCCTCATTCCATTCGGATACAAGTCTCCTCCGCTTGCGATCATTGGGATCGCATTCACCGCCGGAATTTTGCACCTGATCGGTGTGTTCTTTTACTACGTCGCGCTGAAGCGGGGCGAAGCTTCTGAGGCACTGGCCATCGTCGGAGGCTTTTCGCCTGTCGCAACCGCTCTCATCGCCCTGGCGTTGTTGAGCAGCCAGATGACGGGCTGGCAACTCTTTGGGTTCATTTTAATGAGCGCCGGTGGGTTCATGATGTTCGCGTCTGAAAAACACCCGCTGAAGAAAATGCTGATACCCGTCGCGCTTGCGGCCGGGACGTTGGGTCTGGTCAATGTATTGGAGAAGATAGTCTACAATCACTCGAACTTCGTCAGCGGGTACGTCTGGTTCACTCTGGGCACGTTTGCCGGTTCCGTCTCATTATTGGTTCCGCCTTCCTGGCGGAAACAAATCTTCAGAGAATCTGGAGACAGCCGACCGCGCAGCCGGTTCTGGTATTTTGTGAACCGGATCATCTCAGGGGTGGGATCACTTCTGATCTATTATGCCGTCAGCCTGACCCATCCCGCTATCGTTGACGCGATCTCTGGCGTGCGGTACGTGATCATTTTCTTCGGCGCACTGCTCTTGACCAAGTTCAGGCCACAGTGGTTAAAGGAGGACTTCCACAAATGGCAGCTTATTTCCAAGTGTGCTGCTACTTGCCTGGTGGTCGCTGGTCTGGTGCTGGTAGGGCTCAGCGGGGGTAAGAAAGGCGGCTCCGGCAATCCAAGCGCCTCTGAAATGCCAGGGTTGCGCCCACTCTTTCATCTCCCGATCAACCCGGCGGCCGCAGACGCCCGCCTTCACAACAACCGGGCGACTGACGCTCCTCAGCCGCTCACTATCGGGCTCGCCGTGACCGCGCCGGAGTAACAGGAATATTCCGTCTGGACGACAGGACCCTTGGACCGCCAGCGGCGTCGGCTGCCCTAAAAACTTTTATCCGCCGCGCGCGGATCCTGCAAATCGGCGGAGCTTTTCGAACTTCTGCTGGAGCGTTTTTTGCTCACGAGAGCCGCCCACCGCGACCGCCGTAACGAAGGGGCGGAAGTTTGTCGTTGGCCCTCGATGGGCGGTTTTCACCCGCATGCCGGCACGGCCTCGACCGCAGGATTCAGATTCTGAGCGCCGGCAGTGGTAAAATGCGATGCTTGAATTTTTGCCATGCTGGCGCAGAGCGTGTGTGTATTACGGAACCTGACTCCGCAGGTATTGTATGCATTTGGGTTTGCGAACTCGAACGTCCTTCCGTAAATGGAAACGAACGAGTCTCGATCAGCGATCAATTGTGCAAAACATTGCGATCGCGGTTTTAGTTTCCGCGGCCTGGTTGTTCACGCCGGGCCGCGCTGACGCCGCGCGCCGGTTCATCCAGCAGACTGCCGTCTACCACGCGAACGACGGCGGCTACGCTGCCCATCGCATTCCTGCGTTGCTCGTCACCAGCAAAGGTACTCTTCTGGCTTTCTGCGAGGCACGTTCTGGGTCTGCCAGCGATTCCGCGCCCACCGCTGTCGTGCTCAGGCGGAGCGTGTACGGCGGGAAGGCCTGGATGCAGGCGCAGGTGGTGGCGCGCTTTCCGGGCTTCACGGTTGGAAATCCCACGCCGGTCAGGGACCGCACTACCGGCGTCATCTGGCTGCTGCTGACGGCGAGCCCCGCGGGCGTGACGGAGAAAGAGATCGACGAGCGCCCGCCCAAAGGGGCGCGCACCGTGTGGATTACGCACAGCAGCGACGACGGAGTGCATTGGGCCGCCCTGCAAGATATCACCTCCTCGACGAAGAAATCCAACTGGACCTGGTATGCCACGGGTCCCGGCAACGGCATTCAGCTTGAGAACGGGCGACTGGTGGTTCCCTGCGATCACAAGCTGGCGGGAACGGGCGCTCTCTACTCGCACGTGATTTACAGCGACGATCATGGCGAAACCTGGAAGATCGGCGGCAGCGCGGGGCCCGAAACCAACGAGTCGGCTGTGGTCCAGTTGGCTGATGGCTCCCTGCTGCTGAACATGCGCAGTTATGCGGGCAAGCAGCATCGGGCCATTGCGCTGAGCCACGACGGCGGACTCACGTGGTCTCCCGTACGGCTTGACCTGGCATTGATTGAGCCCATTTGCCAGGCCAGCATGATTCGGTACACGCTTGCTACTGAAGCGGGCAGAAACCGCCTGCTCTTTTCAAACCCGGCCGATACCGCCCGGCGCGATCGCATGACCGTCCGCCTGAGCTACGACGAAGGGAAAACGTGGCCGGTGGCCCGGATGATTTACGCAGGGCCTTCCGCGTATTCATCACTCGCGGTGTTGCACGATGGGACGATCGGCCTGCTGTACGAAAGGGGCGCAGCAAACGCCAATGAGGAGATTGAGTTTGCACGTTTCAACCTGACGTGGCTTGCGCACGGCGCCGACCATTTCAACTGAATTAGCATGAATCAACTACCCCTGACCTCTGGAAGACTAAATCATCATGCCGCCCGGTGAAGAGTGGAAGCATCGTTTCCGCGGAGTTTTTCCCGCGGTTGTCACTCCGTTTAACGCAAACGGAGAATTTGCAGTTGAAACCTTTGAACGGCTTCTGGCGCGGCTGTATGAGGCCGGAGTCCACGGCGTCTACGTGTGCGGCCAGACCGGCGAAGGCGGCCTGCAGCCCGTCAGCATGCGACGGCAAGTGGCGGAAGCGGCTGTGCGGTGCACGCCAGGCGGCCGGACCGTTATCGTGCATGTTGGCGCAGCGCGCCTCGCGGACGCCAGTGAACTCGCGCGTCAGGCGGAGCACATCGGCGCCGGCGCGGTGAGCAGTCTGCCCCCGGCCGGAAACTACAGCTTCGACGAACTGCGCGGCTACTACGAGCAATTGGCGCAAGCCAGCAGACTGCCGCTTCTGGTCTACTACTATCCGGAAGCAAGCCGGCTGACAGTAACTCTCGATCACCTTCTCGACCTCTGCCAGATTCCCAACGTAATTGGATTGAAGTTCACGGACTTCGATCTCTACAAGCTGCACCAGATCAGCCAGTCCGGCAAAGTGATTTTCAACGGCCGTGATGAAGTGTTTGCAGCCGGACTGCTGATGGGCGCCGGCGGAGGAATCGGAACATTCTATAATCTCGTTCCTGAACTCTTTCTCCAGATCTACCAGAGCGCGCTCGGCGGCAAGTGGGACGAAGCCCGCCGCGCCCAGGACCAGGTGAATGAACTCATCCGGACCACGCTCGAATTCCCCATGCTCTCGGCCGTGAAGACCATGCTCAAGTGGCAAGGCTTCGACTGCGGACCGTGTCTGGCGCCGCGCGAAAACCTTACCAATACGCAGGAAGCTCGATTGCGCGGCATGATCGAAAACAGCAGCCTCAGCCCGTTACTTTCTGGTGCGCGATGATCTCGGGCGCGGACCGGTACAATTTAACCGGAGGTGTGAGATTGGCAGCGGCTGACGGGCCTCGCCCCGCAGCCTTGGCGCTGCAATGTGGCGCTCGACAAATCACTCCTGCGCACGGACCCTATGGAGCCACTATGAGCACTGCAGCCAACCAGACCGACATTGGAACCGTCGAAAGCATTCGCGCCCAATTTCCCGCGCTCGAGCGCCGCGAACGCGGCTGCCCCGTCGCCTACTTTGACGGGCCCGGGGGTACGCAGGTCCCCCGCCCCGTGGTCGAGGCCATCAGCAACTATCTCTATCATCACAACTCCAACACCCACTGGGGCTACGCCACCAGCAATGAAACCGATGCCATCATCCGCAAGGGACGGGCGGCAATGGCAGACCTGCTGAATGCCAGCCCCTCGGAAATTGTTTTTGGCCCAAACATGACCACCTTGACGTTTCACTTTTCCCGCGCGCTTGGCCGCGCCTACGGTCCCGGCGATGAAATTGTGGTGACCGAGCTGGACCACCATGCAAACATCGACCCCTGGCAGGCCCTGACAAAGGAGCGCGGCGTAACGGTCCGCTCGGTGAAGATGCTGCGAGAGACCGGCCAGCTCGACTGGCGGGACCTGGAAGCCAAGGTGAACCGGCGGACTAAGGTGCTGGCCATCGGAGTGGCTTCAAACGCTCTGGGCACCATCAATGACGTTCGCCGCGCTGCTGAAATCGCGCACAGCGTCGGCGCGATTCTTTTCGCCGATGGCGTGCATTCAACTCCGCATGTTCCTACCGACGTGAAGGCATGGGGCTGCGATTTTCTTTCCTGTTCGGCTTACAAATTCTACGGTCCGCACATGGGCGCTCTCTACGGTCGAGAGGACCTCCTGCAATCAATCGACTTCCCCAAGCTCCTGCCGGCGCCTGACACAGCCCCGGAAAGGGCCGAAACTGGCACCCAGAACCACGAAGGCATTGCAGGCGCCGCCGCTGCCGTGGATTTCCTTGCCTCGTTGGCAACGGGACCGTCCAGACGAGCGAAGCTGAATGCAGCGCTTGCCGGGCTCGAGGCACGAGGTCACGCGCTGGTGGCGCAAATGTGGGACGGCCTCTCGGACATCCCCGGCGTTAAGCCGTTCGCACCTACACCCGCGGAACGCCGGACGCCCACCGTGTCGTTCATCGTCCAAGGCGTTCCCTCCGCCGACGTTTCCGCACATCTGGCGAAACGTGGCGTCTTTGTCTCGCATGGAAACTTTTATGCCGCCACGGCGGTGGAAGGTTTGGGCTGCGCCGGCCAGGGTGTCGTTCGTGCTGGTTGCGCCTGTTACACCACCAGCGATGAAGTCAGCCGCTTGATCGAGGGCGTGCGGGAGAGCGCCCGGCGCCGCGCAGAGAAACCGCGCTAAAAATTAGCAGATGTGTGCGCCGGTTTGCGTCAGGCTCGTTTTTTTGACTCTCTAATGTTTTCAATGAGATCGGTAGCTTTGTTTTTAGGTTCGTTCCGGTTTGTTTTTTCCACAGCTACGTGTTTTCAACAACTTCTCCGCTTCGTTTTAGGTTCGTTTCCGGTTCGTTTTTTGGCAATTTTCCTTTGTTTTCAACAACCTCTCCGGTTCGTTTTTCAAAAAACGTGTTTTTTTGTCCCATTTGCCTCAAAACCAGCGCGAAAAGTGCCTTTTTGGGGACTGCAAAAATTC
>DASTAW010000026.1 GCA_035712365.1 Terriglobia bacterium | reverse complement strand
GCACTGGCCCGGGCTGCGGGCGCAGTACCAGGACCAACTGGCCCGTGACACGCAATGGCTGCGGTATGCTCCCGTGCAGTTTTATCGCCGTGCCGCAGCGTACTCCCGGTTTTCCTTTCGGATGGGGATAGGCCCCGCAGCGCAGTGGAGAGAGCTGGGAACCGCGCTCGGCAGGGCCTTGTGGCTGACGGCGCTTCCCGTAGGCCTGGCCTTGAACCTGATGGACCAGGCGCAAGGCCGATGAAACGCACAGTGCCAGGAATGAGCAGATGAACGAGCATCCTACTCCGTGGCCGGTGCTCTACATCACCTATGACGGCCTGATGGAGCCTCTCGGGCAGTCCCAAGTGCTGCCCTATCTTCGCGGCCTGGCGGGCGGCTTTGCCATCACCGTAATGAGTTTTGAGAAGCCGCAGGACTGGGCAGACCGCGAACCGCGACAGGAACTACAGGAACAGCTTCGCCGCGCTGGAATCGAATGGATTCCTTTGCGTTACCACAAGCGGCCGACCGTGCCGGCCACGGCATTCGACATCGCGCATGGCATTTTACGGGGCGCGAGACTCGCTCTGGGGAGATGCCCGCGGATTGTACACGTTCGGGGATACGTTCCGGGCGTCATCGGGCTCGCTCTCAAGCGGGTCACGGGAATGGGTCTCGTCTTTGACATGCGCGGCTTCTGGCCGGATGAGAAGGTTGACGGCGGGACCTGGCGGCGCGATTCGGGCGTGTACCGGGCGGCCAAGTGGTTTGAAAAAAGATTGCTGGAATGCGCGGACGTGGTGATTTCACTCACACAGGCTGGCGTGGACGCGATGCGGGAGTTTCCTTACCTTCACGGGCGCGATGTAAGGTTTGAGGTGATTCCGACCTGCGCCGACTTGGAACTGTTCCGTCCCCCTGATGCCACGAATGCCCGTAAGCGGCGCGGATTCGTATTGGGGTATGTGGGTTCGGTGGGAACTTTTTATTTATTCGATGAAGTTCTCGAATGTTTTAAAGAACTGCTGAAGTTGCGCCCGGAGGCTCGACTGCTGGCGCTGAACCGGGGCGACCACGACTATGTTTGGGCCAGGGTCAGAGCGCTCGACATCCCCATCGACAGGGTGGACCTGCGCGGCGTGGAATACCGAGAGGTCCCCAGGTTCATGCGCCGGATGGATGCCGCAGCCTTTTTTATCAAGCCGGTTTTCTCGAAGAAAAGCTCGGCCCCCACGCGCCTCGGCGAGCTATTGGGCTGCGCAGTTCCTTGCCTGGTGAATGCAGGCGTGGGGGACATGGATTCAATTGTTTCCGAGGCGCGCGCCGGAGTTGTGATGCGGGAGTTTTCACCCGAAGCGCGCCGCGCGGCAGTTCGGGAATTGCTGGCGCTCACGATGGACGGAGGGACCCAGGTCCGCTGCGTAGAGGCCGCGCGCAGTCACTTTTCACTTGGACGAGGCGTGGAAGCCTATCGAAAAATTTATCTTGAGATGGGAGACGCAGGCCAGACGCCCGAAATTGCAAAGCCGGGCGGGCCAGTCGAGGAGCTGGAGAGAGGTAGCGCGGACCTCCGGGTGTGAGGTCCGCGGGCTTTCCGCAGATCAGGATAAGAGCCGCAGATCCCGCAAGGCGGGACGGTCTGCGCTACCAGTCTGCGCGGTGCGACGAAAATGTTTTTCATCACTAAGAAGCTGGTTGGGGCCATGCTGATGCCCCTGCAGTTTTCGCTGGCGCTGATCGTCCTCGGCGTAATCCTGCTTTGGATGGACCGATGGCGGCGGCTGGCAAAATATCTGGTGACCGCCGGGACAGTACTGCTGCTGATCTTCAGCAACAGGTTTGTGGGTTACCACCTCGTGCACGGGCTTGAATCCAGATATGCGCCGCTTGTGCTGGCCCAGCCGGGCGCGGATAGAGCTTCCACCGCACCGTTTGCATCTGCTGGGGATGTGACCGGCAGCTCCATTCCAAAGCTCGGGCCGGACCCATTAATCGTGGTGCTGAGCGGAGGCGCGAGCGATGACCCGGGCCTGCCGATTGTCGATCGCCTTTACCCTGATTCAACCCTTCGCGTCGCTGAGGCGGTCGAGATTTATCACCATCTTTCAAACTCGATTACGGCCGTGCCCGCGGGCATTCGCGCCTCGGACAAGGGAAGCCCAACGGCACCGGTTACGCCGCGAATCCTGATGTCGGGAGGCGCGGCCTTCAATTCAGTTGCCGAAGCCGTTCCTATGCAAAAGCTCGCCGAGTTGCTGGGAGTGCCGTCCAACGCTATTCTCATGGAGTCGCGTTCGAAAGATACCGCTGAGGAAGCAAAGGAAATACTTCCGCTCGTCGGAAATCGACCTTTTATCCTGGTCACTTCTGCCTTTCACATGCCGCGGGCCATGGGGCTGTTCCGTCATCTGGGCATGCAGCCCATCCCGGCCCCATCCAACTATCTGGGCAGGTGGACTACACAGCCTTTTGTGATGAGGATCCCGCCAGAGGCGGATGCGCTGGTGGAATCTGAAGTTGCCGGACACGAGAGGCTGGGCATGATCTGGGAACATTTGCGCGGGCAGATGTGATGGCGCTCCAGCAGGCACAGTTTGAGTTCGAAGGTACGAACAGGGTGGCAGACGTCCAACAATGTGTGGAATAGCAGGCTTTCTCTCCCGGAAAACTGAGTTCGCTGCATCCAGCCTCGAAGAAGCCGTCGAGCGGATGGCGATGGCGTTGCGGCGCCGCGGACCGGACGACGGTGGATCGTGGGTGGACAGAGACGCCGGCATTGCTCTCGGGTTCCGGCGGCTCGCCATCCTGGACGTCTCCCCGCGCGGCCACCAGCCCATGTTTTCCGCCGACGGCCGCTATAGCATCGTCTTTAATGGCGAGATTTATAACTTCAAGGAGCTTCGCACGCGGCTTGAAGGCCTTGGACACAACTTTTCATCCGGCACGGACACCGAAGTGATACTTGCAACTGCGGTCGAATGGGGGGCGCGTGAAGTCCCTGTCCGCCTCCGGGGAATGTTTGCCTATGCGCTCTGGGACCGGCAGCAGCGGGCGCTCCATCTGGCCCGCGATCGCGTCGGCATCAAGCCGCTCTACTACGGATGGAGCGGGGAAACATTTGTGTTTGGGTCGGAGTTGCGGGCCATCGAGCAATTCTCGGGCTTTGAGCGGACCATCAACCACGAAGCCATGGAATTGTACCTGGATTTCGGGTATGTCCCGGCGCCACTGAGCATCTATAAAGGCATTCAAAAGCTTCCGCCGGGGACCGCGCTCCAGGTGCGCGCCGGAGAGAATACCGCCGAGGTCCGGAAGTACTGGGACCTTGAATCTGTCTTCAACGCCGGACCCGCGGTCACTGGCGAGCAAGAGGCGATCGAGAAGCTTGAGGACCTGCTCGAAGTTTCAGTGAAACGCCACATGATCTCCGACGTTCCACTGGGAGCATTGCTTTCAGGAGGGATTGATTCTTCGGCAGTCGTGGCAATGATGTGTGCGAAAGCGCCAGCGCGGGTTAAAACATTTTCAGTCGGGTTCGCGGAGAAAGGGTTTGACGAGTCGCATCAGGCGCGAGCTGTGGCAGGGCATCTGGGAACCAACCACACGGAGATGCTGCTTCGGCCGCAAGACGCGCTCGAGGTGGTCCCAAAACTGCCGGAAATTTATGATGAACCTTTCGCCGACTCTTCCGGGATTCCAACGTTTCTGATTTCCCGGCTGGCCCGCCAACACGTCACCGTTGCTCTGACGGGTGATGGCGGAGATGAACTTTTTGGCGGATATAATCGCTACCGATTTTTGCCCGCGGCGGTGAAATGGGGAAACCGGCTTGGGATGCCACTTTCCGCCACGGCTGCCACTTTGTTGCGAGGGGCCGGCGCGAGATTGTCCAGCGCTTTGGATTCCAGCCGCATCGGCGAAGGCTTGTCGAAGCTTGGAGACTTGATCGGCGCAGGACGCCTGGAAACAGCCTATGGGGCAGTGTGCAAGCCGTTTTCCGGATCTCACCTGCTGGTTGAGAGGACAGATCGGGACAGCGCATGGACGGGCCGGCCAACGGCACGGCGCGACTGGGTGACGCAGATGCAGTTGTGGGACGCCTTGACATACCTGCCCGACGACATCCTCGCCAAAGTGGACCGCGCCAGCATGGCTGTGGGCCTGGAGGCGCGCGTGCCGCTTTTGGACGACGAGCTCATTCCATTCGCGGCGTCGCTGCCGCCGAAGATGAAAATTCGAGGCCGGTATACCAAGTGGCTGCTGCGTCAGGTGCTCTACCGGCATGTTCCTCGCGAGCTGGTTGACCGGCCGAAAAGCGGATTTGCTGTTCCGCTTGCCGCATGGCTGAGGGGACCGCTGGCGGATTGGGTCGAGGGCCTGATCGACGCGGAATCCCTTCGCGGCCAGGACCTGCTGGAGGCCTGCGCCGTCCGGCATGAGTGGAGCGAATTTCGTTCGGGAAGACAGGCCAATCACCACCGGCTCTGGGCCGTGCTGATGTTCCAGGCGTGGCACAGACGCCGGCCGGATTCGAGTCCGGAGCCCGCGCTTGAACATTCATTGCAGCGCGGCGAAACGTTCGCGTCAATCTAACCACACACCATGCGCCAAACCCGGGCAGACACTTTAGATCCACGATTGCAGTTCGGCGGACTCATCGTGGGCGGCGTCGCATTCAGCCTCATGGTCCTCTGGCTGGTGGCCCACATGTGGATCTTCGGGCGGAATATCCCCCAGCCCGATATCGTCACCGATTACGTTCGCGGCTGGATTTGGGCGCTGGGGCTTGCCGTGGTCCTCGCGGTCCTCCCCTTGAAAGACGGTGGCCCGCTTTTGAAACTGTGGCTTGTGAAAGCTGCCGTCGATCTCGGCTTGATGCTGATTTATGAATGGCATTACGGCCTTGATGCCTATTGGTACTTCAGGATGGGCGCCTGGGTTCAGCACGGCTCGCTTCTGCCCGTATTGGGAAACGGCACGCAAACAATCCTTCGATTTTCGGTTATCGTGGCCGGCCTGGTGGGCGCCAGTTATCACGCCATGAAGATCGTTTATTCCTTCATCGGACTGTGGGGTTCATTCTGCTTCTACCGCGCCGCCTGCCATTACCTGAGAAGCCGGGAAACATGGGTGCTCTACGTGATAGGTTTGACGCCCACTGTGCTGTTCTGGTCGTCGATCCTGGGGAAAGATCCGGTGATTTTTTTTGGCGCCGGCCTTTACGCGTTGGGCGCTGTGGGCTGGCTGCGCACGGGCCGAACGCGTTACGCGCTGCACCTGGCCTGCGGAGTGATGATTGCGATGTTCATCCGTGAGTGGTATGGCGTGATTATGATAGCCCCTCTATTGTTTGTGGTGGGGCCGCGGCTCCGCCATCCCATTCAGCGTATTCTCTGCGTGGCCGGAGGGCTGGCCGGGATGGTGTACGCCTATTCGGTCTTTCAAAGCGAGTTCATGGCCGAGGGCGCTTCCAGCATCGTGCCGACGACAAACGCAATCCTGAGCGGCGTGGCACGTGGCGGCAGCGGCCAGAGTTTTGAGGGGTTCCATTCCTTCAGTTCCATGGTTTTGTTCTGGCCGTGGGGCGTCTTCACTTCATTGTTCAGACCGATGGTGTGGGATGTTCACAATGCTTTTATGGTGGTGTCCGCGCTGGAATGCACGGTGCTGCTGATTCTGGTGATTTCCGCCGTGGGCCACTGGCGTTTTAGCAGGCTGCGCGATCCGGTAATCTCCTGGGCGCTGGCTTACCTCCTGTGCTGGGCATCTCTTTACGGGTTTGGCGGATATGCGAACCTTGGTATTGCCGTACGGCAACGCCTGGAAGTGATGCCTGTTCTCGTCCTGCTGGCGCTGCTGCTGGGAACGAGACGCGGCCGCGGCTATCTGGACAGGACCCAGGCTAACCGGGACAACCTTTCCTAGCGACAATGGAACCCACGCTGCCAGACCGAGGCAGGATAACGCCAATTGCTGGTGGCGAGGAAAATTTGCAAAGCGTGATTGAGCCAGTGCGGACAGTACGGGTCCTGGCGCTTGTACCCGGAGTTCCTAACATTATCCCTGCCCAGCGCTTTCGGATTGAACAATGGGCTCCCCGGCTGCGGACTCTGGGAGTGCAAGTTGAATTTGAGTCTTTCATGTCTCCTGAACTCAACACCATACTCTACGAGCCCGGAAACTACAGCAGGAAGGCAGCATTAGTTGGCGAGGCGATGTTACGGCGCGCAGCTTGCATGCGCCACTTAGCGGAATTTGATCTGGTGTACGTGCAGCGGGAAACCGCGTTAATCGGACCCGCGTTATTCGAACGGTGGATGAATGTCAGGAGGGTCCCATACGTCTTCGACTTTGATGACGCCATCTTTCTTCCGAACGTCAGTGAAGCCAATCAATCCTTCGGCTTTCTGAAGTTTCCGGGTAAGGCTGCAACAGCATGCAGGCTGGCGGCGCACGTCATGGCCGGGAACGACTACCTGGGGGAATACGCAAGGCGGTTCAACTGCCGGGTGACGGTGGTCCCAACAACTAT
Organism: Terriglobia bacterium; assembly: GCA_035712365.1. NCBI lineage: Bacteria > Pseudomonadati > Acidobacteriota > Terriglobia > Terriglobia bacterium. The sequence continues at coordinate 14,446 of DASTAW010000026.1, read as the reverse complement.
TGACACTGAAAAGTATCGGCCGCCGCGTCCTCGATGGGAGATCGCTATGCCGCGGCTTGTGTGGACGGGAAGCCCAACCACAGTTCCTTATCTCGAAAGTCTCGCAGGGGCCCTGCTGCGCCTTCGCGAGCGTCACGATTTCATCCTCCGCATTATCGGGGCCCACCAGGTTTCGTTGCCAGGGATCGAGGTCGAGATGATGCCCTGGCAGGCCGAAACGGAAGCGTTAGACCTCCATGGCGCGTGGGCGGGGCTCATGCCTGCGCCAGACGATGTCTGGACGCGGGGCAAATGCGCATGCAAGGCGCTCCAATATATGGCCGTCGAAGTTCCTGCAGTGTGTTCCCCGGCCGGCATGAACGCGCAGCTTATCAAGGATGGTGAGAACGGCCTTCTCGCTTCGTCGGCAGATGAGTGGGTGGAAAAATTAAGTTTGCTCATTACCTCAGCGGAATTGCGCCGGCGGCTGGGGCGGGCCGGCCGCGGAACCGTTGAAGCCTGGTACTCAGCCGAAGTGCAGGTTCCGCGTGTTTATCAGATTTTTAGGGCCGCGGCGCGCATTCCCGCGGGAGCTTATCAAAACGATGGCCAGCCAGCCGCGGTTCGGTTACCGCATGGCGTCAAGGCATGGAAAGAGACCCACTGGGAATAGGAGACAAATGGACCCCATGAAGAGAGTTTACATTGCTGGTTGCGGTGGGATGCTGGGCGAGGCCGTCTACCGGCGGTTCAGCAGGATTGCTGATGTGAAGGCAACAGACATTGACCTGAATGAGCCCTGGCTGGAGTATGCGGACGTGCGCGACTTCTCTCAGATGCGGGATTCGGTCAGAAGTTTCGGGCCGGACGTCATCATCAATCTTGCCGCTCTCACCGACCTGGAGCTTTGCGAGAAAGATCCTGAGAACGCCTGGCTGACGAATGCTCTGGGAGCGGAAAACCTGGGTCTGATTGCGGAACAGCTTGGCATCCCCTGCGTGTACATTTCGACCGCTGGAATTTTCGGCGGAGAAAAAGAGTACTACACCGATTTCGACACTCCTCAACCGGGCTCGATCTATGCGAAAGCCAAATACTACGGTGAACAGTATGTCCTGCGCAATGTGCGAAAACACTTTGTCCTTAGGGCCGGGTGGATGATGGGCGGCGGTCCAAAAAAGGATAAAAAATTCATTAACAAACTGTACCGGCAAATCAAGTCGGGAAGGAATGTTCTGCACGTGGTTGAGGACAAAAGTGGCACGCCGACTTACACCGTGGACTTTGCCGAGGGGATGGTCAAGGTCCTGGAGAGCAATCTCTATGGACTTTATAACCAGGTCTGTGGAGGCTCGGGAACAAGGCGGGACGTGGCCGAAGAGTTCGTCAGGTGCCTGGGCCTGGAGGGGAAGGTGCGAGTCGAACCTGTGGCGTCGGACTTCTTTGCGGCAGAGTACTTCGCGCATCGGCCGGCGAGCGAGCGTCTGGTGAACCTCAAACTTTCTGCGCGCGGCCTGAACGTGATGCGGGATTGGAAAACCTGCCTGGCTGAATACAGCTCCGTGTTCAGCGAAGATTTACGCAAGGTCAGCGCTGAGGTTGCGCGAGCAATGTGACTCTGGTGCAAACGAGGCGAGTGACCAGTACGCTCTCCCGGCGGAAACGTGCAAAACCAGCGCCTCTGAATTCCTCTCAAAACCATGAAGATCGCCCGAGCAATTGCCCGGCTCAACATTGGGGGGCCGGCAATCCAGGCAATTCTATTGACCCGCGAACTGGCGGACGCAGGCCATTCCACCAGTTTGCTGGTGGGCAACGTGCCGGAATCAGAAGGCAGCATGGAATATCTCGCCGATGAGTTGGGCGTCAGGCTGGTCCGGATTCCCAGGCTCTCGCGCGACGTGTCCATCTTTTCCGACCTCCGGGCATGCTGGGAACTTTATCGGTGGCTCAAACGCGAACGGCCGGACATTCTCCACACTCACACGGCAAAGGCTGGGGCGCTGGGCAGGCTTGCGGCTTTTGCTTCCGGAACGCCTTGCGTGCACACCTATCACGGGAACGTATTTGAGGGTTATTTTTCTCGCAAGAAAACGGCGGCATACCTATTCATCGAACGCCTGCTTGCCCGAGGCACAAAACGCATCATCGCCGTCAGCTCCAGGCAGCGTGACGATCTGGCGGGCCGGTTTCGGGTGGCGCCCGCGGCCAGGATTTCCACCGTTCGCCTGGGCTTTGATCTAAGCGCCTTCCTGAAAATTGCGCAAGGCCGCTTTGCCGAAAAGAACGGCTGCCATCCTCTGGTGGTTGGCTGGGTGGGGCGATTGACGGCGGTGAAGGACCCGGTGATGTTTCCAAGGGTCGCGGCCCTCTGCACGGGCGAGGATGCGATCGGCCCGTTTCTGATGGCTGGGGACGGCGAATTGAGGGCGCAGGTTGAGGCGGAGAAGGGCAGGCTTGATCTGGGGGACCATCTGCGTCTGGTCGGGTGGCAGCGGGACATGGTTTCCATCTACGGTCTGGTGGACATCCTTCTCCTGACATCGATTAACGAAGGGACGCCGGTTGCGGCCATCGAGGCCATGGCTGCGGGCTGTCCCACAGTGCTTCCGGACGTTGGCGGCGTGGCGGACCTGATGTCGGGCAACGCGGAACGCCACGCCGGATATTCCATATTCGACAACGGAATTCTTGTGACCCGGCGCACTCCCGAGACCTTCGCTGAGGCCCTGAACTGGCTGGCCTCAAACCCGCAACGCCGCGACCGGATGGGGCAGACGGCGAGCGTTTTTGCGCGGGAGAACTTTTCCAAGGAACGGCTGGTGAATGAAATCGAAAAAGTTTACGCAGCAGTGCTCGGTCAGAAAAACGGAAGGGAATTGGGGACCAAAGGAGAAATGCAATGAAAGTTCTGATAACCGGCGGAGCAGGATTTATTGGATCACACCTTGCGGAACGCTACCTCGCCTCCGACGACAGCGTATATGTGATTGATGACCTTTCGACCGGATCGGTCGAGAACATCCGGCACCTGAAGACCCACAAGCGGTTTGAATATTTCATTGATAGCGTTGAAAACCGCCAGTTGACGGCAGAACTTGTTGATGAGTGTGACGTCATCTTTCACCTCGCCGCGGCCGTCGGTGTGCGATTGATTGTGGAGAGCCCGGTGCGGACCATCGAAACCAATGTGCGCACAACGGAGATGGTCCTCAATCTCGCGGCAAAAAAGAAGAAGCGAGTGCTGGTCACTTCGACCTCCGAGGTGTACGGAAAACGCACGCAGATGCCGTTCCGGGAGGACGACGACCTGCTGATGGGACCGTCGAGCAAAGGCCGGTGGAGCTATGCCTGTTCCAAGGCGTTGGATGAATTCCTGGCGCTGGCTTACTGGAAGGAGAAGCACGTGCCGACGACCGTCGTCCGCCTCTTCAACACCGTCGGCCCGCGACAGACCGGGCGCTACGGAATGGTGGTGCCCAACTTCGCGATGCAGGCGCTTCAGAATGAAAACATCACGATCTTTGGAGACGGCACCCAGCGCCGCTGCTTCCTCCATGTCTCGGACGCGGTTGACGCGCTGATGGCGCTGATGGTTGAGAGCAGCGCAGTGGGTGAAGTTTACAACGTGGGCAGCCCGGAGGAGATCACCATCCGCAGTCTTGCTGAAAAGGTCAAAGCCATGACAGCATCCTCGTCAAAGATCGTAATGATTCCTTACGAGGAAGCCTACGAGGAAGGATTTGAGGACATGCTCCGCCGCGTTCCCGATATTTCAAAAGTGAATGCACTCACCGGCTTCGCGCCGCAATATGGCCTGGACAAGATCCTGAAGGACGTGATTTCTTACACGCGAGGCCGGCTGGCAGCCGACGGTCGGTTGCCGGTGGCGGCCGGCGGAAACGGAAACACGGGCCCGGCCGGGCGCCAAATCGCCTGGCAGCCTTCGGGAGCGTTGTAACGCCACGACGCGCAATCTGAATGGCGACAGGGTCAATGCCTGGCGCTCGCAAGCTGCTGTGCGTGAATATCTTCCAGCGCTCCACTAAGATTTGTGGAGAACCGGCGAGAACAACTCCACAACCGTCGTACGCTAAACCTTGAAAATGACAACGACAGTTCTTCCGATTGTTGTGTTGGCCGCCTCCGTTGCCGTGACCGTCCTGATACGATGGGTGGCCCGGTTTGCGGGGATCGTGGCGACTCCCAGGGCTGACCGCTGGAATCGCAGGCCAACCGCATTGCTCGGCGGTGTCGCCATTTTTGTGCCATTTGTTCTCGGGTTGCTGGTGCTCCGGCCCCCCGTTCAAGGGCTTTGGCCTCTGGTGGGCGCGGCAACGTTTATCTTTGCGGTCGGTCTGGTAGACGACCTTCACACGCTGAGGCCCTATGTCAAGCTCGTGATGCAGGTGGCGGCAGCCTCCGTGCTGCCTTTGGCCGGTCTGGCGCTGCCCTGGACTAATTATCAGTTAGTCAACGATGTTATTACGCTGTTTTGGATAGTGGGCATTACGAATGCAGTCAACCTGCTTGACAATATGGACGGGCTGGCCGCCGGGGTGTGCGCGCTGGCGTGCATTTTTCAGGCGGCGTACTTTGTGGTGAACGGTCAGGCCCCGGCCGCGATGTTATCGCTGCTGCTGGCGAGTGCGATTGCGGGATTCCTTATATTCAACTTTCATCCCGCCTCCATTTTTATGGGGGATTGTGGATCGCTTTTCCTGGGATTCATGCTGGGCGGGACGGCGCTGCTCAACAATTGGGGGCGGTCACGTGGATTGGTGGCAGTGTTGATGACCCCGGTGCTGCTCATGCTGGTGCCGATCGTCGATACTTCGCTGGTCACCATTACCCGAATTCTTCGCGGCAGGCCTGTTTCTCAAGGGGGAAAGGACCACGTCTCGCACCGGCTGGTGGCGACCGGACTCTCCGAGCGGGGGGCAGTACTGCTGTTGTACGGACTTACGGCCGTTTCCGGCGGAATAGCGTTTGAACTGCGGTATCAGCACGAAGAGGTGCTCTATTTTGCGATTCCGTGTTTCGCCCTGGTCGTGCTGTTTTTTGCTCTCCACCTTGGCATGATGCGGGTCTACGACCAGGAGGATCTGCCTCAGGGCAACCTGTTTTCATTGCTCGTTGACTTTTCGTACAAGCGGCGTATCGCCGAGGTCCTCTTTGACCTGGTGCTGATGACGCTGGCTTACTATGGCGCGTTCCTGCTCCGCTTCGGAGCTACAATCCCGGCCCGGCAGATGTATTTCTTCGAGCGCTTTGCTCCGCTGGTGCTGGGAGTTGAAATGGTGCTGTTCCTGCTGGGCGGACTGTATCGCGGAATCTGGCGTTACGTTGGAATTGAGGATGTGATCGTCATTGTACGGTGCGTGACGCTGGCAGGGGCCGGCGCAGCGGCCGCCGTGCTGCTCGTCCACCCCAATCCGCGCCTTTCGGTGGCTGTGCTGACTCTGAACGCAATTCTATTGCTGATGCTGGTTGCCGGCAGCCGCGTTGCGCTGCGGCTGCTCGCAACCTGGCTGCGAAGCCATGCCACGAACCACGAAGCAGCCACACCCGTCCTGATCTACGGCGCCGGGGCGCGCGGGGACCTGCTGGTGAGGGGAATGCTGGGTGGAAACCAATATTTTCCGGTGGGCTTTGTGGACGATGACGGCAGCAAGGTTGGACGGCGGCTCCACGGAATTTCAATCTACGGGCCCGGCGATCTTGCGCGGGTGAGGCGGAAGCATGAGGTCAGCGAGGTCCTGGTCTCAAGCGCGAAGATTTCGGAAGAAAGGGCAAAATCGCTGGGGATAACTGTGCGTCGGATCTGAATCACTCCTATGGCACACCAATCTGTCAAGGGCGGCCTGGCCGTCCTGGGTTTGATGCTGAGTTGCACAATGCGCGGGACCCCGCAGCGTCCACCGGCGCTTCAGGCCCAACAAATCCCGCTGTTCAGCCTGCGCGCGCAGGTATCCCAGGCGGGCGGGAGCACACCTTCTCAAACTTTTACTTTCAAGTTCTCAAGCCAGACCGCCAGGATGCAGGGCAATGCCTGGAGCCCCTGGATCGAGTTTTCATCAGCCGAAGCGGAGGCCGCGCTCCAGTCGTATTCAAACCGGGTGCGACACCGTTTCCCGATTGTATTGACACTCGCAATATCTCCTGTTGTGGACCCAACGCTGGTGAACGTTCAAGTGCGTTTCTCACAGCCGGCCAGCACAGTGGACCTTCACGGTGAGTTGTTTGGCCCGACTTTGGGCATCATGGTGTGGCGCGACACGGACACCAACGCCCCTCGAGTGGCCACGATGGCGGGCTACAACCAGCGGTATTGGCATGAGTTTGACGCCGCCGCTCTGCCCGCCTCGCAAAGGCCCAAACACTTTCTGATTGTGGACCGGTTTATCGGCGGCGACAGCGACCGGCTTGATTGGCAGGAAGGCATTTCCCATTTAGCAGAGACTGGTATTACGGCAATGCTTGTACCGCCGTCCGCCCCGCTTCGCAGCATGCTCCTGCAGAATGGCATACGGCGAATTGCCCTGGGTGGCGGAATTGTCGGCGGTCCCTTGGGCGTCGGAACTACAACGGCGCAGATTGAAAAATGGAGCTCGGATTTCGCCACCAATTACTTTAAAACGGGCTACCAGCCGGGCGATTTTTCACAGTTTGCTTTGGCGGACGAACCGGGTTGGTATTATCCAGCGGCGATGGAGGCCGTGGACAACGATCCCGCAGCGCTTCAGACTTTCCGGCATTATCTGGCAGACCAAAATCTGACTCCGGCGTTGCTGGGAGCAACCGATTGGGAGCAGATCCACCCGATAGGGCGCGGCAGCGTGCCTCCGGGCGCCCCGCTGCCTATGCGGCGATTGTTCTACTGGACCTGCCGATTTTTTCCCTGGTACGCGGCTGAGCATATGCACGAAGGGACCGACCAACTGCACCGCGCGTTCTCCCCGGAACTCAAAACGTCCAGTAACTGGAACAATTTCGCAGGGCAATTCTACTTCGAGGGATTCCCCGGACATAATCCAAATCCCCAAAGCCCGGACGCGGCGATGGCAGCTCCGGATTGGTCTGAATCCGGGCGGATGAAGGCAACCGATTTCCTCTGGACGGAAGATTGGTTTGGCAACAACCGCGCCTGGCAATGGTCCTTTTACGCTTCGAGACTTCGCTCGATTGCTTATAAGAATGGCCTGGAATTCGGCGGGTACATCGTGGGGGGAACCGCGGGTGAGCCTATGGACGGGTTCGTCCAGAAAGTATTGACCCTTATCGGCAGTGGCGCCAAGGCCGTCTTTTATTACAACTTCGGGCCGGAATACAACTTCCCAGGCAACTCCTACTCGGAGGTCCCCGGCGTCACAACCCAGTTCGCTCATGCCGACAAGATGATAGCGAATGCGGAAGACGTGTTGTGGCCGGGCCGCGAACCGGCGGCCCAGGTGGCCATTCTGCAACCTCGCAGCTCCGAAGTTTGGGACGGTTTTCATATCCCTCACGGATCCAGGATCGCCGGCGTTACCAACAGTAACCTGCACGGCCTGAACCTGGACTATATGATCGAGGAATTTGAGGAATATCTCGCTCTCGAGATGAGCGATATTCCAGCGGATTTTGTCAGCGAGGACGAGCTGACCGACGGAACGCTTGGCAAGTATAAAGTCCTCTATATAACCGAACCTGACATCCCGAGTGAAGGACAACAAGCCATCGCGCAGTGGGTAAAGAACGGTGGCACGCTGGCGATGGCGCCTGGGGCGGCACAGGGAGATCGCTATGACGAGCCCTCTAACATTCTCACTACACTGGCCGGAAGCCCGCCACGCCAGCGAGCTTACATCGCGTATGCGCTTGTGCTTAATAAGACAGGGATGATTGGAAATACCCCGGCTTTTGGTGGACGTTCTGAGCCATCGTCCAAAGGTAAGCCGGTCGCCTTCTTCAGCGATAACAGGCCTGCCGTTTCCGAGCGCAGTGTTGGGGCGGGGAATACCATCTATTTCTCCTATTTCCCCGGGCTTTCGTACGGGCGACTGGCCATAGACCTTCGTTTAAGTTTGCGGAAGAACCCGGAAGCCGAATTTCTTCGCGGCGTTGTGCTGACGCCAGTGCGGGCGGCGCATGTTAGTCCTGCCGTGCAGGTGGATACTTCCTACGTCGAAACGCCGATGCTGATGTCACCTGCCGGCGCGGCCATCACACTTCTTAATTGGACGGGAGGTGACCTGCCGTCTGTGCGGGTAACGGTCCGCGAGCCTTTCCCAATCGGCAGGGCTGCAAGCGTGACGCATGGCCCGATCAAATTTCAGCGTCAAGGCGATGTGGTGACATTCTCGCTTCCCCTTGGCGCTGCCGATGTTGTAACACTCAAACGTTGACCAGGAGCAGCGCTTCGGCCGGCCGCTACCGGCATGCGGCGCGGCCTGGCAGCCGGATTGGCAAGCGCAGCATTCGGGGTCCGGACTGCCGGATTGATTTTCATGTCTGAGAACTGATATACCAGAGAGTAAGTGAAGGCGGTGCAAAATGAAAAGGAACCGTTTCGATACAGCGCTGTTGATTTTCGTGTCTGTGCTGTTGACCGTGACCGTAGGGATCGGGGGTTCAATGCCCGTCGGCGCCTTGATGGGAAGCAAAAATGCCACGATTGATGGGCAGGTGCCGCTGCCGCATACCACGCTGCTGAGTGGCGACAGCCTGCAGGTGAGGAACGGCCTTGCCGTGGTGACATTGGAGCAGGGGAATCGCATGCTCCTTGGACGCGAAACAGAAGCTTCGTTCCTGCGCGATGCCGACGCCGTGACCGTCTCTCTGTCACAAGGGAACCTGTCACTGTATCATCCGCAGTCCAGCAGAATGTTCCGGGTAAAGGCTGGCGAAGTAACCGTAGCTCCGTTGAAGGATTACCAGACGCTGGGGGACCTCGCAATGGCTGACGGGTTTTTGACAGTGACGGCCAAGGACGGAGCGTTGGAAGTGGAGAAGGCCGGCGCCACGCAGCGAGTAACCAAAGGCAAGACCATCAAAATCTTAGCCCGCGAAGAAAGAGCTCCACAGGACGATCAGGGCGGACAGAGACACCTTAAGCGCGTACCGCCCGTGCTTTTCTATGTCGGGCTTGCGGCTGGAGCAGGACTTCTAGCCTGGGCCGTCGTGTCCGCTACTTCTGGCGGTGGTGCAACTCCTACACCAGTCTCGCCCGTCACGCCCGGTCCATGAATATTCCTGGAGTTGTTACCGTCAGTTCTTGAATGCTGACGATTGCTTGTCAGACAATCTCCCGCCCCATTCTTTACATAGGCCAGCGGAATCCCAGAGGAGTGGATCACCCCGCAATTCCGTTTCTTCCCAGGCCACGGCGTTTAGGCCGGAAGTTCTTTATGGCCCAAGAGAGCGCAAACGCAGGACGTACGGAACTGGTTTCCGTCATCATACCCGCCTATAACGCCCAGCGCTTCCTGCCCATGACATTGTCGTCAGCGCGGGCGCAGACTTACGGCAACATCGAGATCATCGTCGTTGATGACGGCTCGACCGACGCTACACCCGAAATCGCCGAAGCGGTGGCCCATGTTGACAAGAGGGTCCGTGTTGTTCATCAACGAAATGCCGGAGTGGCTGCGGCACGCAATCGGGGTATCGCCGAGGCGCGCGGTGACTACGTTGCGCCGCTCGACGCCGACGATATTTGGCATCCCCGGAACCTCGACCTGCAAATGGACGCTTTGAGGGCGGCGGGGCCCGAGACAGCCCTTTCATACGCGTGGTTTGTGTCCATCGATCAGTATGGCCGTTTTCTGGGCCTTTGCCGTTCCCACCGGCTGCGCTTGAGCCGGGAAGTCGTTTTCGGCTTGATGGCCGGCAACTTCATTGGTAACGGGAGCAGCACCGTGATGAGGCGCAGCATGGTTGAAGCTGCCGGCAGCTACGATCCGAGCTTGCGCGCACGGGGTGCGGAAGGGTGTGAAGACCATGGTCTTCACCTGGCGCTGGCTGAACGCTGGAACTTTGCCGTCGTGCCGCAGTACCTGGTCGCTTACCGACGTCACGCCGCGGCCATGTCCCGGGATTCCGGGCAGATGGTGCGTTCGGGAGCCATCGTCCTTGCAGAATTGCGGCGTCGCCGAACTGATCTTCGTGGGTACCGGCTGGGTCAATGCCAGGCCGTCTATCATCGGGAAATCCTTGCGGCGGCGGTCCGCAATCAAGATTGGAGCAAATTGCCCGGCCTCACTTCCTGCGCGGCTCGAGAGGGCGGGGCCTGGTGTCTGCTCGCCCTGATCGGTCGCCAGTTACCGATGAGGGTCGCCGAGCATTTCTTGCACAAGTTACGCCGGCGCAGACCGTCAAAACAGGCCAGCCATCCATTTTTGGACGTTTTCTGGCCGATAGAGAGTTCCATAGCGACACCGCTGCCGGAGACCCATGTGGGAGATACCCGGCCGCCCGCCGCGGCAATGCCGCTGAAGTCCATCAGTTAGCTCCGAATAATCCGAAGCCCCTCGGAGAGTGGCGGCGGTTTCGCGGGGAGCGAAGTAGTCTGAAGCTTTTGCCTACCCGCATTCCTGTTCCAAGGCTGCTTAATGGGAACGTCTAAGAGACATAGCGAAATCGGTATCGTCCGCCGCCTATTGCCTCTGCTGCAAGGGTACAAGTGGCTGCTGCCGGTTGTCGTCGTTTTGGGCTTGCTTGCGTCTGTGATGGAGGGCGCGAGTCTCTCGCTCCTGGTCCCTCTCCTTCGTGTGCTGACGGACCACGCCGGCTCGCTCGCCCGCAACAACTCCCTGATTTGGCGCTTTGAGAACGTGATTGACGTTGTGCCGCCAGGGTGGCGACTCCCAGCCGTCGTGCTGGCGATCTTCGTCGCGATCTGCTTCAAGAACCTGATCAGCTACGCTGATGTTGCCGCGTTTTCCCACGTTGAATCACGCCTGGGCCACGATCTTCGCGTTCGCTTGTTTACCCGTATTTTGAACGTACCTTATGCCAGGATGGAAGATTATCCTCCTGGAAATCTGATGAATTTGCTGGAGACCGAGACCTGGTACACCAGCCAGGCTCTGAAGGTGCTGTTCAGCGCAGTCACAAGCGCCTGCACGATCGTCATTTTCGTTCCGCTCCTGTTTTTCCTTTCCTGGCGCCTCGCGATCGCCGCTTTGCTGATTGCGGCGATTCTACCCTCCATCGTGGCCCTTGTAACTCGGGAGGTGAGAGCGCTCGGCGAGCGGGCCGTCGCGGCCAACTCGGACCTGGCCAGCCGAATGTGGTCAAGCCTGAATGGGCTTCGTGTGACGCATCTTTTCGGCCGGGAGGATTTTGAACGGAAATGTTTCGAGGAATCCTCACGCCGGGCCCGGGACATCTCACTCCGGTTGTCACTGATTCTGGCGCGAAACAACCCGGCCGGCGAAATTCTGATCACGGCCCTGATCGCGGGACTCGCCTTGCTGGTCCAGGCGCACCTGATCGATATTGCCACGCTCTCGGCGTTTGTCGTTATTCTCTACCGCTTGCAGCCGCGCGTTCGTGTTCTGGTTTCCTCGCGAGTGTCACTCGCGGGCTTTGAAGGCTCGGTGATGGCCATCACCCGTTTCCTTGGCGAGGACGCTTCCGGGCCTGCTCCATCCGGCGTCCAGTGCCCCGAGACATGGCAGACGATTCGCTTTGAGGGCGTTACGTTTCGCTTCAATAATCAGGAAGTTGCGGCTTTGGACAAAGTCTCATTTGAAATACGCCGCGGCGCCAGCGTTGCAATCGTAGGCTCGTCAGGCGCCGGGAAGTCCACCTTGATCGATTTGCTGCTGGGCTTCCGCGAACCGCAGGGCGGCTCGGTGACGATTGACGGGATTGCGATGAATGACCTTGATCGCGTTGCGTGGCGCTCCAGATTCGCCGTGGTCAACCAGGACCCCTACATCTTTGATGAGACGGTGCGCTTCAACATTCTTTACGGCCGGCCTGAGGCTGATCATCCCGATGTCGTGGAGGCGGCAAAACTGGCGTGCGCCGACTCTTTCATACAAGCCTTACCTGACGGCTACGAGACGGTCGTGGGCGAGCGCGGCGTCCGGCTGTCCGGAGGGCAGCGGCAGCGGCTGGTGCTGGCCCGGGCCCTGGTGCGCAAACCGGATGTCCTTGTCCTCGATGAGGCAACCAATGCGCTGGACAGCGTCACGGAGCAAGCTTTCCAGCAGGCCCTCGAGCATTTCACGCGGGACCACACGATCATCATTGTTGCCCACCGGCTATCGACCATCCAGCAAGCGGACCACATCCTTGTGCTTCATCAGGGCAAACTGGTTGAGCAGGGGAACTTCTCGAGTTTGCTGGCGAGGAATGGGCTTTTTGCCCGAATGTATGAGCTTCAGAGCTACGGGCAGGCGGCGGAGTATTCTGATGTCGCAACCAACTGACCTGGGCCCAATCCGGCAATATTGGAGTGCGGCATGACTCAGCCGACTGTGTCGGTAATCATTCCCGCTTTCAATGCTGCGGACACCGTGCGGACGGCGCTGGGCAGCGTGCAAGGGCAGAGCTTCCGGCGATGGGAAGCCGTCGTCATCGACGATGGTTCAAAAGACTGCACTGCCGAGGTCGTCGCTTCGTTGGCCCTCGGCGACGGGCGTATTCGCTATCACAAGAGTCCGTCCAACCGAGGTCCAAGCGCGGCCAGGAACGCCGGCCTGGCAAAGGCCCAGGGCGAATATGTGATGTTCCTGGATGCGGATGACTGGATTGGCAAAGATCACATCTCGCGCCTGGTCCACGCGCTGCGCCGCAATCCTTTGGCGGGAGGGGCATACACCGGGTACACCATCGCCACTGAAGGCGGCTTGCACGAGCGCCCCGTAAGCGCAGCCAGGCCCGAATCGCTATTTCAATACGCGGCAAGGGCATGCCCGTTCAGCATTAATGCCTGCCTTGTGAAACGCAAGGTTGTAGAGGACGCACGCGGCTTCGATGAATCTCTAGTGGTTGCCGAAGATTGGGACCTCTGGCAGCGTCTGGCCCGGGGAAGCGTCAACTTTCTGCCTACCAGTACCTGCTCTGCATACTACCGCGCACACGGCGGTTCTCACACCCGCTCTTCCGGACGCCTCATCCCCGATGGATCAGTGGTCATCAGGCGAGGTCACTCACCGGATGCACGCGTCCGCAATCCCAAGCCGGAACATCATCTCGGAGAGCCAGTGGCGGACCTGCCGGCAGCCATGCTTTCTTTCCTGATATGGGCCACTGGTTACCTTGTCGCCGCTGGTTCCATACTTCCACCGCTATCCGGTTACCTTCCGAAATTGGCCGTTGAAGGCTTTAGCGAAACCGCCGTTGCGTCGCTACTGTTTGACGGCTTGATGCACGGCGTTGGATGGGGAGGGGCAGCCCTCGCTGCTCGCTGGGCTGATCTGTGGCCCGATCTCGCGCGTTCACTGGGACCTTTATACTCTTGCTCTTCCGCCCGTCTGGATAAGGACGCCATCCGGTGGAAGGTTGAACGCCTGCTGGTCGATGAGCTCGGCCCGGAGGACGCGCCGGTCACCGTCGGACACATTCGCGTTCTTCGCGCGCGGTTCGAAGATGCCTGGACTGCGACTGAAGTCCCGAAGGGCGTCGAGATCGTTCGTGTGTACCCGTCACTCGATGATCGCAAGTTTGGTGTAGCAGAGTTAGGGGCCGTTCCTGGCCCTATGTCTCGAAGGACGCTTGCTGCGCCCGTCCTCAAAAAACACCACAGCCTTTTGGAACCCGAGACACGGCGATTCATCAGGAACAACCCACGGCTGCTGCGCCAACTAGTGGGGCGCCGCACGCTGTATTTCCTTTGGGACCTTCTGCACGTCCCGAGGTCACGCTGGCGTCACCGCGTCGCAGCATACGTGTCCACGCGAATCAATTCTTACCTGGCGGTCCGATTCGGGCTCGGGCCGGTCCAGTCCAGGCCGCAGGAAAACCCGACACTTAAAGAGCCGGCTCGATCTGTGATCGAGTCCGATCCAGAGCAGAAGAGGTGGGGAGAAGTGTTTGCCACTCCTGACCCGTGGAGCTACGGGAGCGGCTACGAACAAACCAAATACGAGCACACGCTTGAGTTGCTCCCGGACACGCCCGTCGCTTCCGCGCTCGAGCTGGCGTGTGCGGAGGGACATTTTACGGCCCAGTTGGCTCCTCGGGTGGGCCGGCTCGTCGCCGCGGATATCTCTGACCGTGCGTTGTCGCGCGCTCAGCAGAGGTGCCGGAACCTCCAGAACATCACCTACCGCCAGATGAACCTGCGTCGTGATCTTCTCGGGCGGTTCGACCTCATCGTTTGTAGTGAAGCGCTTTACTACCTGAAGGATCGCCACGAATTACGCCGCCTCGCCGCGCGATTTGCGAAAAGCCTCAACCCTGGCGGCCATTTGCTGATGGCGCACGCGAACCTGGTGGTTGACGATCAGGGCGCCACCGGCTTTGACTGGAT
>DASTAW010000025.1 GCA_035712365.1 Terriglobia bacterium | reverse complement strand
AACCACGGTGCGGCGCTCTGGCGGGCCGTGCGCTATGTCCGCCTCACCCAACCCGAAGTCATCATCACCTGGCTGCCGGATTATGCGGATGGCGAGAACCACGGCGATCATCAGGCCGCGTCCGTCATCGCCAACGAGGCTTTCGACCTGGCGGGCAACCCGCTCGTGTTTCCTGAGCAGGTTGCGGCGCCTGAGAATTACAAGCTGATCGGCAATCTGACGGAAGGCTTGCGCCCCTGGCAGCCCCAAAAGATCTATTTCTTCACCAATGCCCGGCACCACGACTGGATTGAAGGCCAGGGGCCGGTGTACCCGAGCACGACGGTTTCCCCCTCGAAGCACGTCCCGTATTACGAACTTGGGGCCACGGAACTGAGCTACCACCAGACGCAGGAAGATGCGGGCCCCGAAGGAAGGGAAGCCGTCTACAAGGCCGCGGTGGACCACTTCAAGCACCCGGTCCAGTTCATCCTGGGCAAGTCGCTGGTGGGTGGGTCCACGACTGGAGATATTTTCGATGGCATCACTCCCGGACCCCTTCCGTATCCTGGGATGCCCGCTTATCAGCCGGAAAGCCACGAGGGCGTGTCGATCGAGCTCGGCGGTCCCTATCTCTTTTATAGCCAGTTCTGGATGGCGCACGGCCTGGAGCACATTGGTTCTCTCTATCCGCCGGAAGCCGGCGTCGGCCCTGGAATGGAAGTCAGCGTTCCCATCATCATCCGAAACGACTCGGACTCCGCGCAGAAAATCAGCCTGACGGCAGAGCTGCCTTCGGGATGGAAAGAGGAGTCAGGGTCCGCAGTCTATCCGGTTGATGCGCACGACACCTATCCCATCACGGCCATCTTTACGGCTCCCGATGGCAACCGGCCGGAGTGGCAGGAGATCCACTTCAGTGCGGCGGCCGGGGGGAAGACGGTCGGTTCATTAACCTTGCGGGTGAGCAACGTCCCCAGCGGACCTCGCGCAACATTGCGCAAGTGATTAGGAACGTTCCCCGGCCCATTTACTCCCCTGGCCTGTCTACACGATGGGATCTGGCAACTATCGACACCTGTCGGCGCATTTTTGAGAAAACGGACCCAATCGCGGCAGAAGCGGCGGTCAGGAAGTGGAAGTTGGGACCGTGCTGCCGCCGCCTCGCTCGGTTGCGTCTCTCAGCATTTCCTCCATGTCGCCCATCTGTTCGCCCAGCAGGTTTAACTTGCGGGCAAGCCCCTGGATCTGCGCCTCGGACCGGCGGTTGACATCAAAATCCAGTTCGCCACGCAGCCGGTCCTTGGCGTCCTGGCGGTTCTGGCTCATCATGATGACGGGCGCCTGAATGGCCGCGAGCATGGATAGAAAAAGATTGAGCAGGATGAACGGATAAGGGTCCCATGATTTCGACCCCATCCAGATGCTGGTGGTGGAGTAAACGACCAGCGCCAGCAAAAATATAATGATGAATATCCACGATCCGCCAAACTGCGCCACCCGGTCGGCGATGCGTGCGCCGAAGGTGGCCCGTTGCTCGATCATTTCATTTGCGTTGCGCGTGGAGCGCTTGCGCACCAGTCGCTGCGAGGCATGGAACTGGCGTCCCAACACGGTCAACATATCCATGCCGGCCATCGGCTTCCGCTCGAGCAGCACCGCAATATCGTCGCGGCTCACCTCCAGGCATGTCACTTCTTCCACGGCCATGGCGCTGGTCTGGTGCGGAGTCTGCTCCAGCATGGACGCAAACCCGAAGAATTCTCCGTGCGTCGGCTCATCGACTACAACTTCCTGGTTGTCCTGGTCTACGGTCGTCAGCCGCACGCGCCCGGTTACAACCACGTAGGCCGGCCCGCTCGCATCGCCGATCTTGAAGATGCGCTGCCGGGGAGCGAACTTTTTCTCTTCCACCTGGCCGGCCAGCACCGCTGCCTCATCGTCGTCCAGCAACGCAAAAAGCGGAACGTGCTTTAACGTTTCCGGATTACATGCCATAAGTCACCTCACCCCGTTGAAATTGGAAATTGAGTTTTCAAGATTGCCACACCGGGTAAATCGCAGTTGAATTTTAACCGTGCGTTTCTCAAAGTGGAAGGGGTAGGGCTGGCGCCCCACGAACTTCAGGCCGCAACCTGACTCCCCACACTCCGATGTTTCATAAGTTGTGTTGGGAACGGCTCCAGTGTATTTTAGTGGACTGCCGGTCCCTTGCACCGGAGTTCTGCTATGGACCGCAAACGAGGTTTGGCTTTATGTCCGAGGCTATCCACGAACTGCACGAGCACGCCGAGAAGGCGCGCGAGGAATCGCGCCTGGTGGGCGCCACTTTCACCATGTCGGTGCTGGCCGTGCTGGTTGCCGCCATTTCCGTGCTTGGCCATCGCGCCCACACGAACACGCTGCTTGACGAGACCAAGGCGGCGGATTCCTGGGCAGAATACCAGGCCCGGAACATTCGCCGGCACAACGACCAGCTCTTTATCGACCTCTACTCCGTCATGCCCGTCAAGAACGCCGCCGAGGCTGCAAAGTTCGAGCAGAAGTATGGCGCCGACGTCCAGCGCTATGAGAAGAGCCTGAGCGACACGCGGAAGCGCGCGGAGGACTTTGAGGCCGATGCGCTGCACTCTGAGACCAAGGGCGCCCGCCTCGACCTGGGCGAGGTGCTGCTGGAGGCGGCGCTGGTGATTACCTCCATCACGCTGATCACCCGCAAGCAGTTGTTCTGGGGGATGGGCTCCGTGCTGGCGCTTGCCGGACTCCTGGTGGCCATCAGTTCCGCGTGGGTGCATTGACCGCCGCGATTTGACTGCGGGCTTCCATGCCCGGCCGGCGCTTTTCAGGCTGGCAACGGCGGCCTTCTTTCGAGCGTTTCGTCTGCCCTGACCAGCACCCACAGCAACCCGGACGCGAGGGTCATCAATCCGGCGAAGTCGAACGCCACATTCCAGCCGAAACGCGTAAAGATCGCCGCCGTCAGAATCGGTGAAAGCCACCCGCCAAGATTTCCCGACATGTTCATCAGCCCGGAGAGCGAGCCGGAAAAGTTCGGCGTGATGTCATTGCAAGCGGCCCACCATATGGTGGTGGCAAACAGGTTAAAGCCTGAGGCCCCCGCCAGCAGCAGAATGGCCAGCGTGTTGTTGGCCACATAGCCACCCGCAGGCAGCATGATGGCTGAGAGTGCCACGCCGATCCAGATGGCATCGCGGCGCCCGCGCCGGACGCCGATCCTCGCGACCAGCCGGTCAGAAAGCCATCCTCCCACGGGCGCGAGCAGAATTATGGCGATAAAGGGCGTAGAGCCCCACAGGCCGGTTTGAACCACGCTAAGGCCGCGGACCCTCATCAGGTAAATAAAAAACCAGGTGTAGTAGATATAGGCGGGATAGGCGATGAAGAAATAGCTGAGGATCAGGGCCCACGCGGAACGGCTCTTGAGCATCGCTTTCCAGGGAATGGCGGGTTTATGATTTGTTTTCCTCCGGACCGCGATTCCGCCTTTTCCTTCATCGTTATAAATAAGCTTTAGTTCTTCCGCATTCACTCGAGGGTGTTCTTCAGGATGATCTCTCGCATAAAGATGCCATGCGATCGCCACGATGCCACCCAGGGCCGCACAGAGGAAAAATGACGCGCGCCAGCCCCAATGCAACATGACCCAGGTAATTCCCAACGGCGAGAGCGCGCCCCCCACGCCCAATCCTGCAATAAACACGCTGGTGGCCGCGCCGCGGTTTCCCGCGGCGCTCCAGTAGGAGACGATCTTGGCAGAGTTTGGGTAAGCGGCCGATTCGCCCATTCCGATCAGGAACCGCACAATCGCAAATGACCATCCCACACTGAACCAACCCGCCAGCGGCAATTGCGGAGCCAGCGCCGTCAAGGCCGTGAACACAGACCACCAGACGATGGCAAATGTCAGCATGCGGCGGGGACCGATCTTGTCACCCGCCCAGCCGCCCGGCACCTGAAAAAGCGCATATCCGAGAACGAATGCGCTCAGGATCCAGCCCATCGTTTGATTGCTGAAAGCAAATTCTTCCTGGATGTATTTTCCGGCGATCCCCAGGTTGAGCCGGTCCATGTAGGTGGTGCCGGAGATGATGGCAAGCATCCCGATGATCGCCCATCGCACGCGTGTCGCCCGGATGGCGGGCGCTTGCCGGGTCGCGATTTGTGAAGCCCCGATATCCATAATGGTCCGCGCACGGTGACGAATTGCGGCTGTTCGGTCGACTCTCCTTGGGACCGAGGCTGGCGCAGGCGTTGTTTTTCAATGCCTGCGATCAGCGAAGCTGGCGGTTTAGAGCGGGGCGGTGCGCCGGCCAAGTTGCGGTAAGTTACTTTGCGAGTTGCCAACGGACTGGGAACACAGTTTCAAGAAGAACCTGTTGCCCCGCGAAGACGCAGACACTGTAGAGCAAGCGTCTGTCCCAGCCACGTTTCATCCTTCAAAATTCAGAATTCATAATTTTATCTACATCTTTCCGGCGGCCGGTCCGACCGCCGTATCTGCCTTTGTCCTGGGATCGATGCCGATCAGCGCCACGCCACCGACCCTGCCGCTGCCAAGCCTCACAACATGCCCGCGCGCTCTCAGGTCCGCCTCGACGGCGGCACCCACGCTTCTGGGTACCGTCAGGCTGCCCAGTCGCGGGCGGTCCTGGCTGAACGAGCCGACGAAGTGACTTGTGGAGAAGCGTGGCGCGTTGAATGCTTGCTCGGGCGTCATGCCGAAATCGACATAAGCGAGGATCACCTGGAGGGCTGCCTGGTCCTGCTGGTCACCGCCCGCCACCGAGATCGCCATCACCGGCCGGCCATTGTGGAACAGCAGCGTGGGGCTCAGCGTGATTCTCGGCCGCTTGCCGGGCTCGATCACGTTGGGAGTGCCGGGAAAGGTGTTCAGGCTGCTCAGCCGGCTGCCGTGGATGATGCCCGTATGGCCGGCCACTCCGGCCGTGCTCGACAGGCCGCTGGGAGTCGCCGCAATCACGTTGCCCCACTTGTCGGCCACGCACATCACCGTGGTCCCGCCGTGCCACGGGCCGGTAATCGTCGGCGGCCTGGTGGGTTTCATGTTGTAGGGATCGCCCGGTCGCAGCTCCAGAGACGCCTTCTTCGGATCGATCAGCGCCCGCCGCATCCTGGTGTACTTATCGGAGAGCAGTTGCTTCATCGGCACCTTAACAAAATTCGGATCGCCATAATATTCGTCGCGGTCCGCAAAGGCCAGTTTCTCCGCTTCGACCACCGTATGGATGTAATCCGCCGAAAGGAAGCCCATCCTCTTCAGGTCGAAGCCTTCGAGCAAACGCAGCGTTTGTAAAAGGACAGGACCCTGCGTCAACGGACCGGGCTTATAAACCGTATAACCCCGATAAGTGGTCACGAGCGGATCCACAACGGGCGTCCTGTGCGCCGCCAGGTCCACCTTACGCAGAAAACCGCCCTTTCCGATATACCAGGCCTCCAGAGCGTCCGCGATGTCTCCTCGGTAGAACCGGTCTGACACAGCTTGCAGTTTCTGCTCGCGCGTACCTTTGGCCGCCCTCTCGGAGTCCACCAGTTTGCGGAAGGTCACGGCCAGATCGGCCTGCCAGTGTACGCCCGTTTCAATCCTCTGCCGATCTCCGGTATCGATATACCAGGTGGGGCCGCCAGCATCCAGGATCGCCAGCGTGGGCTGGACGACCTGCTCGAAGCTCATGGTCCCGTACAGCTTCAAAAGGGTCACCACGGCGTCCAGCATGCCGGGAACGGCCGCCGCCTTCACGTCGCCGTTGCCCGGGATTCCGTGCTTCATGTACCAGGCGATGGCCTTTGGATCGCGCGGCGCCTCTCCTTGCCCTTCCAGCAGTTTCACGTTTTTCTTGTCGGCGCTGTAGACAAGAATGGGCACCTCGCCTCCCACGCAGAATGCGCCCACGTAGGTGACTGACAACGCCAGCAGTGTGGCGGCCCCGGCATCGGCAGCGTTCCCGCCCGCTTTCAGAATCTTGATTCCTGCAGCCGTCGCGGCCGGTTTGCCAGAGACAACCACGCCCTGGCTGCCCGATGCCACGCTCGGTCCGCGTGCGACGGCCGCTGCGGACTGACCGGATGCCGCAGGCAGAGTCGCCTGGGCGCGTGCCAGCGGCACGTTGACCAGCAGGTAAACTAATGTGATCGAAAAAAGTTTGCGCACGTCAAATGGCTCCATCGGGCGCGTGGATTTCCGCCGCGCCATGTCAACAAGGCCGTCTCCCGGAATTCACTTCCTGGGTTTCCGGGAATTGAAAATATACGCTCACTTGGGCGCCAACGGGCAAGGTTATTTTCCTGAAAATCCCTCGCGGGGTTTCCAGAACCGACCTTTCCAGACAACGTTCTATCACGTTTCGATAGGGTACGTTGCGCCTTGCGGGGTGCTGTGATATTCTCGCGGACAATACCACACAGGCACTCTTCCGAAAGGAGAAAACCCATGGCGCATGATCCCGTGAAAGTGGACTCCAAACACTACAAAGTGGAATTCGAGAACGACGACGTGCGCGTGATCCGCATCCGGTACGCGCCCGGCGAGAAGTCCAGGATGCACGGACACCCCAAGAGCGTGACCGTATTTCTCACTGATTGCGAGGGACGCTTCACGTATCCTGACGGCAAATCCGAAGACTTTGACGTCAAAGCCGGACAGACGATGTTTTTCGAGGCCACCGAGCACTTGCCCGAGAGCCGAAGCAAGAAACCTTTCGAGTTGCTCCAGATCGAATTGAAACACTGAGGCGCCGCGCAGTATAGCGGACCCTTCGGCCCGCGATGTCAGACTGGGTTTTGTGGCGGGAGACGTTTGCTCTAAACAAACCGATTCAACAGGAGGCACAATGGACCGACAACGCGCCCTCAAGGTTGTGCTGGTTGTAGTGGGACTGCTCTTTCTGGCGGCTGTCCTTCCTGTGGCTGGCGGCATATTGCATCCGGACCAGTCGGACACAGGCGACACCATGATGATGAGCCTGTATGCCACGCTCGGAGTCTTCCTGCTGCTCGCGGCGCGCGATCCATCCGCCCATCGTGCGCTTATTGCCTTTGCCGCCTGGTCGAGCTTCGCGCATGCCCTCGTGATGTCGCTGCTGGGGCTGAAAATTCCCAGTCAGCGCGACGGCTTTCTTATCGGCTCGGCCCTGCTCGTGGTCATCGGCGTGGTGCTCTTGGCGCTGGCTCCCGCGAAACCGGCGGCACGGCAGTCTGCGGCAACCGTATCGGCGGAGCCAGCCTGAGCCGACTGGGCCGCGACGTGAAGCAACGCCCCTTGAATATGCGGCCTCTCCCGGCATCCGCGCAGGCGAGGCAGGAGAGGGCGCCACTCCGGCGATGAGACGCGCAGTCATCAGCGCCGCATCCAGTGCCGGAGCGATGAAGTGTGAAATCAACCTGCTGGGTAAAAACGATGAAGCAGCGGGCCCGCCTATCTCAAAACTTCCAGGCCTGCCTCGCTCAGTTGCGATTGCCGGAAGGGGCGAGCCCAGATCACGCGGCACCGTTTGAAACACATTCCGGTCTCGCTGATCAGCACGCTGACCAGTTGGCCTTCCTGCAGGGCCTTTCCAGTCACCACCCTGAGGCCGTGGTCGGAAAGATCGAGGACAGCGCCGGATGATCTCCTGGCGCTTTCAGCAGAAACCTCCCGCACGGTCATAGGCAGCGTCTTGTGGACGCGCGGGGCGCGGTCCAATTGGGGAAACTTACCTCCCATTACGGCAGGCATGGGCTTCTCCTTTTTTGTGATAGATTCGGCAACTATACTCTGGTTCGCGGCCGCAGTCAACCTGAATTTTCAAGGGTGAAAGGCAGCAATAGCCCGCGGGTATTGTGACTGAATTCAAACGGTCCAGGGGCGATCATGTTGCCGGACTGGTTACTGAATAAAGGTCCTCGGTTCGCGGGTCCATTGATTTGCGAAGCCGCGCCTGTTCGTGCGCGCCGTTCTCAGCCGGTGGACAGCACAGGGCCACACGCAAATTCTCGCCGTGCCGACCGGCTCCAGATTGGCGCAATTGAGTTACAATAATCATTCCTCCATGCCAAACGCAGCTCAAAGCCGGGCGATTACTCCCGAACTGGCCACGGTTGTCCAAAAACTTCGGGATGCCAGAAATGTACTGGTCCTCACCGGCGCCGGGGTGTCAGCAGAAAGCAACGTTCCAACGTTTCGGGGTGAGGGCGGATGGTGGAGGTCCCTGAATCCGGCCGAGCTTGCAACTTTCTCAGCCTTCAGAAGAGACCCCAGGCTGGTGTGGGAGTGGTACGACTATCGCCGCGGCCTCATCGCCAGCGCTTCACCCAACCCTGCACACCACGTGCTGGCGGGGCTTGAAGGTCCGGTCCGCGACGTGTTCATCATCACCCAGAACGTGGACGACCTTCATGAACGGGCTGGCAGTCACCGCGTGGTCCACATTCATGGTTCCATTTGGCGTGTAACCTGCCTCGCAGATGGCAACACTTATGAAGACCGGCGGGTGCCCCTGCCAGGACTTCCGCCTACGTGCGCCTGTGGTGCGCTCCTGAGGCCAGGCGTGGTCTGGATCGGTGAATCTCTCCCCACCGCCCCCCGCGCCCAGATCGATGACTATTTCCACCAGAGCTGGATTGATGTGGCGCTGGTGATCGGCACCGAAGCAACCTTCTCCTACATCGGCGACTGGGCCCTGCGGGCCAAACGTTCAGGCGCCCTGCTGGTGGAGATCAATCCCAATCCAACCGTGCTGACGCAATACGTCGATGTGAAACTACAGGGAAAAGCAGGGGAGGTCCTGGAAGAAATCAGGAAACGCCTTTCGCTCAACGGTGTCTGCTGACGCCCAGTTCTCCGCCAAGGATACGGTTCCTTAGGAGGCCGGAGCCTCAGCTCCGGCGTTCGTCGCGCCTCCATCCAGCCGGCTTCAGCCGCTGAAGCAATCATCGGGAAAATCTACAGCACTGACCCGCCGCTGACTTCTTACTCCTGACTTCTGGCTCCTGACTTCCAGCCTCTCCCGCCGATTTTTCTTGACTTTTCTGGCCTAGCATGGTAGTCTTCCCATAATGCCTGCGAGCATCGAGTTTTCCGGGACTAAAAGAGACAAAATGGGACAAAAAAACACGTTTTTTGCAAAACAAAGCGGAGAAGATATTGAAAACAAAGGGAAAGGCTACATGGATAGCCAAAAACAAACCGGAAAACAAAGCGGAGAAGTTGTTGAAAACGCGTAGCTGTGGAAAAAACAAACCGGAACGAACCTAAAAACAAAGCTACCGATCTTATTGAAAACATTGGAGGGCCAAAAAACGGACCAAAAACAAACCGAAAACCCGGTCCTGGCTCCGGCCCGCCACTCCTTCTAGCCTTTCCCCATCCTCAGGGGTCTTCTAACCCGGTCCGTCGTTTTTATCTTCCCCTTTACCCCCCGGAGCGTCACATCGTCGCTGGTGTTCTCATGATTCAATCGTCTATTCTGAAAAGGGCAATCATGCCCCATGATCGTTCCGGTGGAAAGGAGCGTTATGAAAGTCATTGACCCGGTTTGCAAGATGACGATCGAGTCTGGGAAGGCGGCGGCCACCAGCCAGTACAAGGGCCAGACCATTTACTTCTGCGCGTCCGGCTGCAAGGCAAAGTTTGACAAAGAGCCTGAGAAATACCTGGGCAAATAGTCTGGAGATGAGGGAGCGCGCGGCGATTGCGGTCAGGCGACGGTG
This sequence comes from Terriglobia bacterium, assembly GCA_035712365.1. NCBI lineage: Bacteria > Pseudomonadati > Acidobacteriota > Terriglobia > Terriglobia bacterium. The sequence goes on along the minus strand of DASTAW010000025.1, from coordinate 32,045 downwards.
ACGGTCAAAACCTGCTGGCCCGTGGCGCCGTCTGGGAAGGTGGAAGTCGGCTGCGGCCCCTGGACGCGGCCTTTGCCGTCGATGGCGCGAGCCCGAACGCGGTAATTGCCGGGCATGGGGTTCACCCACGTGTACTGCCAGAAGGTCCACACAATGGGCGAAGGGTTGCTGAAGATGGCTGCCGGTCGCCAGGTTTTGCCGTCGTCGAAGCTGATTTCAACCGACCGGATGCCGTTCAGGTTGCCCACGGCGTAGCCGGCAAACTCGAAGTTGCGCCCGGAGATTCTGGCGCCGTCTTTCAGATCAGTGAATCGCGCGTGCGCCCAGCGCTCGCAGTCGTCAGACCAGCCGCGGCTTTCCCAGTAACCCAGGTGGGGCTTCTTCAACAACTCGATGCGCGTTACCCACTTGGGTTGCTTCATGCCGTATTTGCCGGGGATAAAGAGCCTGACCGGATAGCCGTGAATGGGCGCGAGGTCTGCGCCATTCATCTGCCAGGCGATGAAGTTTTCTTCATTCCAGAGGCGTTCGAGGGTGTGGCCGGTGGAGAACCCGTCGGCGGCATGGAGGGCCGCATGGGTGGCGTCGCCCGCAGGGGCCGCCCGCTGGAGGAGGGGCTTCAGCGGCGTGCCGGTCCATTTGGCATTGCCGATGGCCGTGCCGCCCACGGTATCCGAGATGCACTCAAGCGTGTAAACCTTCTCGATTCTCGGCAGCTTCAGCAGGTCCTGGAAGTTGAGAGTGAAGGGACGCTCGACGAGTCCGTCAAACTTGAGCTGCCAGTTGTCGCGGTCCACGGCGGGCGCCGCGCCTTTGGAAGTCAGGTAAAACTCGTCATTGGGCGTAATGGCCATCAAAGCGGCCTGAGCGCCAAAGCGTTCGTAGGCCTTTACGGAGAGCGCGGCGGGATCACGCATGCCGTTCATCCAGCGCGAGGTGAAGGCATATTCCACCAGGCCGATGCCGCCCGCAACCGCTCCGATAATCAGAGTTCGCCGTTCCATGGTGCTATGTTATGAGATGTCGACCGCAGCCAGGAAGTTTTATGATACCGCGAAGGGCGGAGTCTGGTCGGAATGGTTCTGGCGCAAGATGCGGAGGAGGGGAGCGATTGAACGAAGCGCCACGCGTCAACCACCGGCGGCAGTTTTGTTCACGGTGCAACCAGATGATGTTTGAGTATTACGCATCGCCCGATGGCCATTTCGGGCTGGCCAGTCTATCAGGCAGCACGCCGGTTGCCGGGGCGATGTCTCGTCGCGAAATACAATGCCTGAAGTGCGGCGCGCGTTACCGCCTGCTCGACCGGCTGGACGCGACGGGGCAGGCCGCAAATCGGGTTTGAGGCGAAATCCCCGGGCCGACGGCGGAGCTCTCGTTGCCATGCCGGAATCTCAACTGACACCGGAAAGCCTTGCCGCCTATCTTGCGGAGCGCGGCATGGCCGCTAATCCGGCTGCGCTCTCGGTCCGGGAACTTGGCGGCGGTGTTTCAAACTTTGTTTCGCTCGTCGAGGGGCCAGGCGTCTGCTGGGTGGCCAAGCAATCGCTCGGCAGGCTCCGTGTGAAGGACGACTGGACTTCACAGCGCACCAGGATATTCCGCGAGGCGGCAGCCATCCGGTCGCTTGGCCCCATTCTGGACGGCGCAGTGCCCAAGGTGGTCCTGGTGGATCGCGCAAACTTTCTGTTCGTGATGACCGCCGCGCCGGAGGGTTCGGTGGTCTGGAAGCAATCTCTGCTGGATGGACGCGTTAGCATGGAAGTGGCCGAGCGAGCGGGCGGGATGCTGGCCGCCATGATCAAGGCCAGCCAGCAGAAGCCGGCATTCCAGCAACAATTCGCCGATCGGACGGTGTTTGACGAGCTTAGAATCGATCCTTATTACCGCACCACGGCAGCGCGGCGCCCGCAGGCTCGTGAGGCCCTGGAACAGCTCATCGAGGATTCGTGGAAGATCCAGAGTTCGCTTGTTCACGGCGACTACAGCCCGAAGAACATGCTGGTACGCGGCGGCAACATTTTCCTGATCGATTTTGAGGTGGTTCACTGGGGCGACCCGGCTTTCGATTCCGGGTTTCTGCTGAATCACCTGATGCTGAAGTCGTTTCATCAGCCGCAATACGCGGAGCGCTATTTCCGGGCGGCGCGCAAGTTCTGGCAGGCGCTGGCGGCTGGACTCCAGGGCGCACAGACGGTGGATTTTGAGGCCATGACCCTGCGGCACCTCGGCGGGCTCATGCTGGCCCGGATGGATGGCAAGTCGCCGGTGGAATACATCCGTGACGAGGGCGTCAAGTCCCGGGTCCGGCGCGCGGCCGTCCGCCTGCTCATCGAGCGGCCAGCGGCATTCGAGGCGGCGCTCGAGTTGCTGGCGCAATACGTAAAGCAAACATAATTGCTTTGGATGGACAGGAGTATCGATGGCGAAAATTCTCCGGACCTACGCCCGTGAAATCCTTGATTCACGAGGCCATCCGACGCTGGAAGTTGAAGTGGCGCTGGAAGACGGCTCAACCGGGGTTTCGATGGTCCCGGCCGGAGCGTCAACAGGCACGCATGAGGCGGTGGAGCTTCGTGACGGCGAACTGGACCGCTACGGCGGCAGAGGAGTGACGAAGGCGGTCAGGAGTGTTGAGTGGGAGATTCCCCAGGTGCTTGCCGGATTGGAAGCGTCTGACCAAAGGCATATCGATAACACTCTGATCGAATTCGACCAGACTCCAAACAAGCGGCGGCTTGGCGCCAACGCGGTGTTGGGGGTTTCAATGGCGGTGGCCCGCGCGGCTGCGGGTTCCGCCCGGCTGCCGCTCTACCGGTATCTGGGAGGCGCTGGGGCCAATGAATTGCCGGTCCCCATGGTGAACATCATGAGCGGCGGAATTCACGGCGGCGGAAACATTGACTTCCAGGACTTCATGATGGTTCCGTTGCGGGCCAAGACTTACTCCGCGGCGCTGGCCGACGTGAACGCGGTGTATCGCGCGGCCAGGGAGGTCCTGAAGGAGCGAGGCGTTTACCGCCCAGGCGTGGCCGATGAGGGCGGATATGCGCCGGCCCTGGAAAGCAATGAATCGGGTTTCAGCATCATGGTTGAAGCGATCGAACGCGCAGGGCTCCAGCCAGGCCGTGATGCCGCCATTGCAGTGGACGTGGCGGCAAGCCACTTTTACGAGCAGGGGAAGTACCACTTGCAGGTATCGGACGAAGATCTGAGCGCGGAGGATATGGTCGAACGGCTGGCCAACTGCGTGGACCACTATCCGATCCTTTCCATTGAGGACGGGCTGGATGAAGACGACTGGGACGGCTGGAAGAAATTGACCGACCGCCTGAGCGACCGCTGCCAGTTGATCGGCGACGACCTCTTCGTGACCCATGCGCACCGGCTTGCGCGAGGGACCGAAGAGGGGATCGCCAACGCGGTCCTGGTGAAGATCAATCAGATCGGGACCTTGACCGAGACTCTGGAGGTCATCAGCCTGGCGCGCCGCAACGGCTACCAGCCTGTGATCAGCGCGCGCTCCGGTGAAACCGAGGACAGTTTTATTGCTGATCTGGCGGTGGCGACGGGGGCATCGCTGATCAAGGTGGGGGCCATCACGCGTTCCGAACGGCTGGCCAAATACAACCGACTTATCCGAATCGAGGAGGATCTGGGCCCTCACGCCTCATACCGGGGGGCGGAAGTTTTTGACGGCTTCCTTGAGGCGAAAGCCGGTTAATGGCAGTATAAGCTCGGACGAGAGTTGCATCCGTGCTTGCGTGCGCCCATGCGCCTCGCTGCCGGGCCGCCATTCGGATTGCGAGCGTCGAATGAAACCTCTGAAATCGAAACTGCGACGTGGAGAAATTGCTGGACTGTTGACAGTGGCGCTGGTGGTGCTGTCGCCTGTGCTTTTGCTTGCCGTCGAAGGGCTGAACTTCCGGCCCGGATTCAACCTTTTTTCTCCCGCGCAGGACGTCGAGGTAGGCCAGCAGGCTTCGCAGGAGGCGGACAAGCAGCTTCCGCTGGTCCGGGATGCACAGGTGACCGGTTATGTGAACAACCTCGGAAGGAGGCTTGCAAAGATCGCTCCCAATCAGTCGGGTGAGACAAAATACGCGTGGACTTTCAACGTGGTGAACAGTCCGGAGATCAATGCTTTTGCCCTGCCAGGCGGATTTATTTATGTGAACAGGGGCGCCATTGCAGCCGCGCAGAATGAGGCCCAGATTGCGGGAGTTATTGCCCATGAGGAAGGCCACGTGGTAATGCGTCACGGCACGCACCAGGCGTCTGAAACGGTGCTGGCGCAGGCGCCGCTTTCGATACTGGCAGGGTTGCTTGGCCAGAGCTCGGGCCTCGCAAGCCAGTTGGCGCAATTGGGGTTGACCTTCGGCGTGAATTCAATCCTTCTGCGCAATTCCCGCTCAGCAGAGTCGCAAGCGGACGCGGTGGGAACTTACATACTCTACCGCGCGGGATATGATCCCTACGCCATGGCCCAGTTCTTCGGGACCATTCAACAGAAATACCCGCAGCAGACGATCCAGTTCTTTTCCGATCACCCCAGCCCGGGGAACCGCATCAAGAACGTTGAGGAGGAAATTCCCAGGCTGGGCCCGAAAAAGGATGGGAAGACAGACAGCCCGGAATTTGAAGCCGTGAAGCAGCGGCTCCAAAGCATGCCTCCTGCCCCGAAACCTGCCCCTCAGCAACCGGCGCGCTGAACAGGGGAAGGCCCCGGCGCGGCGAACAGCCATGGCCCCGCTTTCAGCGCGCGCGTGCAGTGGCGGCAGGGACAATCCGCGGGCCAAGAAGCCGTGGCTTGCAGGCCAACAATGTGGTAAGATTTCGAGGTTGAAAATGGAAAAATTCCATAGTCGGCTGCTGAGTCTGCTTATCGGACTCTGCGCCGGCGGCAGGTAGACAGAGGAAGAGAATCACATGTCGGGCCATTCAAAATGGGCAACCATCAAACATAAGAAAGGCGCAGCAGATGCCAAGAGAGGCAAGCTCTTTACCAAGCTGATCAAGGAAATCGCTGTGGCGGCCCGCATCGGAGGCGGCGACCCCGACACAAATCCGCGTCTGCGGTCCGCAGTCGCTGACGCCAAAGCGGTAAACATGCCCGCCGACAACATCAAACGCGCCATCCAGCGGGGTACGGGCGAACTTCCGGGCGTGCAATACGAAGAGATTGTGTACGAAGGTTATGGGCCGAGCGGCGTCGCCCTGATTATGGAGATTGCCACGGATAATCGTAACCGCACGCTTGCAGAGCTTCGACACATTCTCTCGAAGCACGGCGGGAACCTGGGCGAAACAGGGTGCGTAACGTGGATCTTCAGCAAGCGCGGATACATCGTGGTCGAAAAATCCAGGACGCAGGAAGATGCCTTGCTGGAACTGATTACCGAGGCCGGGGCTGACGACATGAGGGAAGATGGCGAAAACTGGGAGATTCTCAGTCCGGTCGAGAATTTTCAGCAGGTCATCGAGGCACTCAACAAGGCGGGCATTACGCCGGCGGCAGCGGAGCTTTCAATGGTCCCTCAGACCCAGGTGAAAATCTCAGGTAAACCAGCGGACCAGGTGCTGCGGCTGATGGATGAGCTTGACGAGCATGAAGACGTCCAGCACGTCTACGCCAACTTTGATATCGAGGACGCGGAACTGCAATCGCTGGCTCAGCGAAGTGGCTGAGAAGGCACACAAGAGCAACGCCGATTGCCTGTTGCACGGGCCTTCTTTCGATGGCCGGGATTAGGGGCAGATGTAGACGGGTTTCCGCCACGGAAGCGCGCCGTCCGGCGGATGGCTGCGCCGGCAATATCTCGAGCGGCCGTAGCTTTCGGCATGGAGCAGGGTCCAATTTCACCAAGTCTTTGTAGCGGACTCCGGCGGCACATCCTTCGCTTGAGCGTATGTTTTTTTGCGCTCGGACTTCTCCCCAGCCCTGCGCTTCCGGCACAGGGGACGGGCGGCCCTGCTGTATTGACCTACACCAAAGTGATGAAGGGCAGCCTGCCGGAGTACACCTCGGTGACGGTGGACGAGAATGGCGATGGTACCTACGACGGCCGGCAGTTGAACGAACCTCCCAAGCCCCGTGCCCTGAAGCTTTCTGCCGAGACCACAGCGACTCTGTTTCAGATGGCGGGCGCGCTCGGCGATTTCCGCTCACTCAATCTGGAGAGCAATAAGAACGTCGCCAATCTGGGAATGAAGACCTTCATCTACCGCCATAACGGCCAGGAAAACAAGGTCCAGTTCAACTACACGCGGAACAAGCGCGCGCAAGACCTTACGACGGTTTTTGAGGGCATTGCAGACGTCGAGCAACATATAGGGACCCTCGAGTATTCTTCCAGGTATGACGTGCTCGGCCTGCCTTCCGCCCTGACAAGGATCGAGATCGATCTCGACAACAAGGAATTGGTCGATCCCGAGCTGATGGTTCCGATCCTGAAAAAGATCGCCGGCAATTCGCAGTACCTTCACATCGCCCAGGTGCGGGCGGCGGACATCATCCGGCGCATCCAGGACGGCTACACCTCAAATAAGGCAGGGCATCGCTGACGCCGGCCATAGCCCTGAGGAACCTCTGATTTTGATATTAACCTTCCCCCGCCTGATGTATTATTAAGAGGGGTTTCCCTAAGCCAGCCGCGGAGGTGCGCCATGAAGGTCGATCGGTCGCCAAGGGGTTACTGGCTATTTCTCCTGCTTTGTGCAACACTCGTCGCATTAACACTGAAGGCTGCTCCCGCCACAGCCCAGTCCAGTTCTCAGGTTCGCATTGTCAGGCTCAGCTTTGTGGAAGGTACTGTCACCATGTACCGTCCCGATGCTGACCAATGGGCAAACGCTTTTGTCAACACGCCCATCCAGCAGGGATTCAAGCTGGCTACGGATGCCAACAGTTTTGCGGAAGTGGAGTTTGAGAACGGCTCCACAGCGCGCCTGGGCCAGTCGAGTGAGCTTGATTTCACCAGCCTCGCGCTCGCTCCTGACGGCGGCAAGATCAACCACCTGACCCTCGCCAAGGGTTACGCCACTTTTGCGGTTACGCCCGAGCGTGATGACGTCTACGAAGTCCTTGCTGGGGGTTCAACCTATGACGCCACGGCCAAAGCAATGTTTCGCATTGACTCTGACGAGGGCGGCCAGCAAATGAAGGTTTTCAAGGGCGATGTGGCGGTCCAGAGCTCCCAAGGCAGCGCAACCGTTGCGGCGAACCATGTTCTTGAAATTGCGCCCGGCGGCCCCAATGCTTTCCAGGTGACGGAAGGAGTTACCGAAGATGCCTGGGATCAATGGGTGGACAAGCGTCAGGAAACTACGGTGGTTGCCGCCAACAAGGCGGGGCCGGAAGAAGGCTCCCTTTCCGCAGGCAGGTCGCTCTACGGCTGGAATGACCTGTCTTATTTCGGCGCGTGGAACTATTTGCCCGGGGCAGGGAACTGCTGGTCGCCCGCCATGGGAGCCGGGTGGTCGCCCTACTCGATCGGGCGCTGGTCCTGGTACCCCGGCTTCGGCTACACCTGGATTTCGGGCGAACCTTGGGGCTGGCTGCCTTTCCATTACGGAAGTTGGATCTACCCGGCGGGCACGGGTTGGTGCTGGCTGCCCGGTAATTTCTCCACCTGGTCGCCTGCTCTGGTGACATGGTACGAGGGCCCAGGTTGGGTCAGTTGGACTCCCAGGTCCCGTACGGGCGCTGCCAACACGCCCATGAATTGCCCAAGAGGCCAGATCTGCTCAGTCGCGGTGAGCAGCAATACGTTTCAGGGTGGGCGGCCAATATTGCCTCGAGATGTGGTGCGGGTTGATCCCTTCAACGGACATCAGGTTGAATCACCCACTCTGCCACTCACACGCAGCGTGCGATTGCCAGGGTCTCCGGTCGATCATTCCGCTGCGATTTCGGCAACAGAAACGGGCGGGGTCTCAGGGCTTCGTGTCCGCCGTGCTGGCGCTGCGCCGATCAGGATCTTTTCGCAGAGTACGGTCCACGGAGCCTGGGACGTACAGCCCCACGCGCCTGCCGTCTTCGACCAGCAGACGCGCCGGTTTGTCAATCGGTCCGGGCCGGCGATAAACAACGATATGCTCATCCGGGGCCGGTCGGGCTCGATTCCGGCAAACCACGCCAGAGCATTAACTTCCATCCCGATTTCGGACCTTGGGGCTAACTCCGGCGCCGTGCGTAACTCGAACTCGCTTCTTCCATCGGCCCAGCCCGTCGGGAATGCGGCAGGCGTTCGCGCCTTCCAGCAACGCCAGATGCCGGATTTCCGTCAGGAAAGAATGTTGCAAAGGGAACAGAGGATGGAGAACGCCCGTGCGCGCCGGCAGACGCAGGAAATGAACAGGATTTCAAACCGATCGCAGCAGGGCGTGAACCGGTCCTCCTCGGCAGCCCGTCCTTCGGGCGGATTCGGCCGCAGTCAGAGCCAGGGTCAGAGTATGGGCCGGTCCTCCGGCCAGATGGGCGGAGAGATACGCAGCAGCAGTATGGGCGGTGGAGGACGAAGTGCCGGCATGGGCGGAGGCAACGCCGGCGGCATGGGTGGAGGCGGTGGGGGGCAGTCAGGCGGAGGTGGTCAGCACAGTCCGCACCACTGATTCGATTGGATTGATCGGACGGATGTAAAAACCACCGCCCCGGCTACTCGATGATAATTCCGGCGTAACCGACCACTGAATGCGCATCGCCGCCCGTGTCTGCGGAAGTTGCGTGCCTGATCAGGCGGGCTTCGTGAGCGCCCAGCGCCTTTGCAGCCGTCAACATGGCAATCGTCGGCGCGTAGCCGCACATTGAAATATCCTCCTCGCGGACCACCTCCAGCAGTCCCGCAGGATCGAGCTCAAGAATTCTCGCGATGGCCCTGTCATCCTTCTCGCGGGTGACCATGTCCGGCTCGTAGTGGTTCAAATCACTGGAGGCGACCATCAGGACGGGTTCCGTTGAATGCCGGATTGCGTCCGCAACCGCCCGGCCCAGTTGCTCAAGAAAATCGTACTCGACCGTCGCAATGGCGATGGGAACGAACCGGAGGGCGGCGGATAAACGCTGCAGAAAGGGAAGCTGGACTTCGATCGAATGTTCACTTTCATGAGCTTCGGAGTCTTCGGACAGCATGGGACACCCTTCGCGGATTTGCCTGGCGAGTTCCGTGTCAATTCCCACCTGTCCCAGAGGAGTGAGCCAGCAGCCCTGTGACATGACCGCCAACGGCGCTCCACGGGCCCAATGGTTCGGACCCAGGATTATGTAGCGCGAGCGGGCCGGCAGCAGGCGGTAGACGGCCCCGGCAACGTGCCCGGAGTACATATACCCGGCGTGAGGCACCACGCATCCGATGGCAGAATCGAACCTCGCCTGGTCGCCCGATTCGGCCTGCAGGTGCTGGCCTACATCATGGAGAAGGGCTTCGCGCTGTCGAGGATAGAAACGGCCGGCTACGGCGGGTGTACGCACCATTGCAGGCTCCATGTGCAAATCGTAGGCGCGCTCGGAAAGGGTTGTCAAGGGAGCGGAGACGGCGTTCTGCTTCGTTCGCTCTCCCCGCCGCGTCCGGACGTGGTGAACGGGCTTATTCGTTCTCTTTTTCGACTACGATTCTGAGTGATCGCAGAAACTGCGCGTCCTCACTGGTAAGAAGAAAATCCGGCTGGTTGGGATTGATTTCCGCTGGCAGGTCCTGGCGATGCGTCGTGCTCTTTTCGCCTTGCTTGTTAAACCCGATCGTGACTTCCAGAACCAGAAAAAGGTCATATCCGGCGGCCCGGATGCGGCCCATGACTTCAGAAATGTTGGCAGAGTCCGCCAGTGATTCGTTAATTGCCTGACCGAGTTCCTTGATCAGGTGTTTGAAGTTGTCGTCAAGCTCCAGAAAGCACCCTTTTTGCTCTGATTTTTGCCCCTCTTTGCATTCTATGTTTCACCGTGCGGCAGTGTCAAGGAAGCATGCAGTAGGCGGACATTGACGCGGGAAAGCGTTGGCTTTACCATCGAAATGTTGACCTGTTCCGTCGGAAGAGGCCTTCAGATCATGCCAGTCAGCTCTAACTCGTTTCTGGGGCAGATGTATTGCCGTGCCCGGCAATTGTTTCACCTGTTGATCGCAGTCTTGTTTCTGTTTCTGACCCTGGCCGGACTTTCGGTTTCGCTGAAGTTGTGGCAGGACTATCAGCGTGTTCCCAGTCAGGGAGTCTGGGGCTTTGGCATGGTTGCCAGTTTCACCGCCCTGCTGCTGATTTTCTGCCTTTACTCTTTTCTGAAAGCCAGAAGCGTGCGATGATCCGCAGGCGACTGGTCTCGGGTTTTCAAGGTTTAGTGTGGACCTGCACGACTTTTATTCATCCTGATGGGCGATTCTCCCGAGAGTAGAAACACACCGGACTTGAACTCAGAAGCCGGCGCGGCTTCTGATCGCCACTTCCACCGGCCGGAAGACCTGGAGGGGTTTGACCCCGGCCGTGGCCTCGGCCTTCCAGGCCTCTATCCTTACACTCGCGGCATTTATCCAGGCCAGTATCGCAAACGCCTCTGGACCATGCGTCAGTACGCCGGTTTTGGCTCGGCTCGGGAATCGAACCAGCGGTTCCGATACTTGCTGTCGAAAGGGACAACCGGGCTGTCGGTTGCCTTCGACCTGCCCACGCAAATCGGACTTGATTCAGACCATCCGCAGGCACGCGGCGAAGTGGGGCGGGCCGGTGTGGCGATTGATTCTCTCGAAGACATGGAAGCGCTGTTCGAGGGGATTCCGCTCGACCGGGTCTCCACCTCCATGACCATCAACGCCACGGCCGCGATTTTGCTTGCGTTCTATTTCGCCACGGCGGAAAAGCAGGGCGCAGATTTCAAGCGGCTTTCGGGGACCGTTCAGAACGATATTCTGAAGGAATATATCGCCCGTGGGACCTATATCTACCCGCCCAGTCCCGCGATGCGTCTGGTGACAGACATCGTCGCTTTCTGCCGCGAGCACGCGCCCGAGTGGAACACCATTTCGGTAAGCGGTTACCATATTCGAGAAGCCGGGGCCACCGCTGCCCAGGAGATCGCCTTTACACTTGGGAATGGCATCGCCTACCTTTCGGCGGCGATGGAACGCGGCCTTGCTGTGGACGAAGTGGCGCCGCGGATTTCGTTTTTCCTGAACGCGCACAACAATTTCCTGGAAGAGATTGGCAAGTTTCGTGCCGCCCGCCGGATGTGGGCGCGTATCACGCGCGAGCGCTTCAGGGCGCAGGAGCCGCGCTCGTGGGCATTCCGCTTCCACGCCCAGACGGGTGGATCGACCCTCACAGCGCAGCAACCGGACACGAACATCGTTCGCGTGAGCCTGCAGACACTCGCCGCGGTGCTGGGAGGAGCTCAATCGCTCCATTCCAATTCAAGGGATGAGGCTTTGGCGCTGCCCACGGAACGCTCTGCTTTGCTGGCTTTACGCACCCAACAGATCATCGCCTATGAAAGCGGCGTCACCAACACCGTGGACCCTGTCGGAGGCTCCTATACCATCGAGAAGCTTACCAACGACGTTGAGCGCGCCGCCGAAGAATATCTGGCGAGGATTGATGCGCTGGGGGGAATGCTGCCAGCCATCGAGCGAGGGTTCGTCCAGCGAGAGATCCAGCAGGCTGCCTATGAATACCAGGCGAAGTTCGAAAGAGGGTCTCAGGTGGTTGTGGGCGTGAATCGCTATCAGGAAGTTCCCAAACAGGGTATCCCGATTCTGCGGATTGACCCGGAAATCGAGCGGCAACAGGTGGAGCGGCTGCAAGGCCTTCGTGCACGCCGCGACCGTGCCCGGGTAGAGGCCGCGCTGCGGGATGTTGAAGCCACGGCCCGGAGCGATCGTAACCTGATGCCGGCAATTTTGCAGGCAGCGAAAGCCTGTTCAACAGTGGGTGAAATCTCAGGCATACTGGCCGGGGTCTTTGGACATTACCAGGAGACAGTGTTTATCTGATGCCCAGCTTGACCTTTCTTGGAGCGACGCAGACCGTAACCGGTTCGAAATACCTGCTGGAGGCCGCCGGCGAGCGGCTTATGGTCGATTGCGGGCTTTTCCAAGGAGGCAAGGAACTCCGGTTGCGCAACTGGAATCCGTTTCCGGTGGACCCGGCCAGCATTCATTGGGTGGTCCTCACCCACGCCCATCTCGACCATACAGGGTATCTCCCACGATTGGTCAGGGAGGGGTTCCGCGGCCCGGTTTGGGCCTCGCCGGCTACAGTTGATCTCTCCCGCCTGTCTCTGCCCGATTCCGCGCATCTGCAGGAAGAAGACGCTTCCTACGCCAACAGGAAGGGCTTCAGCAAGCACAAACCTGCCCTCCCGCTCTATACCCAGGATGACGCGGCCAAATCCCTTGAATTACTCCGGGCGGCGGATGAGTCAAAGCCCTTGGAACTTTCCTCGCATTTCAGTGTGAGATTTATCCGGGCCGGCCACATCCTGGGGGCGCGTATGCTGGAAGTGACTGTTACAGAGGCAGGGAGGACGGTCAAGATTCTTTTCTCCGGAGACATTGGCAGATTCCCTCAACTGATCATCCGGGAGCCTGCCGAGCCTGGGGCTGTCGATTACCTGGTCTGCGAATCCACTTATGGTGATCGCCTGCATCCGACAGACGACTTCCGCGCCCGTCTGGCACAAATCGTAGAAAATACGGCAGCTCGAGGTGGTTCCGTCATTATTCCTGCATTTGCAATCGGTCGCACTCAGGAGCTGCTCTATCTGTTCCGGCAGTTGATTCAGAAGAACTTGATGCACGAGCTGCCCATTCATGTGGACAGTCCCATGGCCATTGATGTGACGGACTTCTATCGTAAGCACCACGAAGACCATAACTTACAGATTGAGGAACTGGAAGTCGGTGGGCGAAGACTCTTTGCTCAGCCGAACGTCCACTTCGACCGCTCGGTTGAAGATTCAAAGGCCTTGAACGAGCACGGATTTCCCATGATCATCATCTCGGCGAGTGGAATGGCGACAGGAGGCCGCGTGCTCCATCACCTCGAAAGGCGCCTGCCAGACCATCGTAACACCATCCTTTTTGTGGGCTTTCAGTCCCCGGGAACCCGGGGCCAGGCTATCCAGTCAGGCGCCGAATTCGTCAATATCCATGGCCAGCCAGTTCCTGTTCGTGCCCACGTTGAAACCATTGAGAACATGAGCGCGCACGCTGATTATGGTGAGATTCTTAGCTGGATTGGAAAGTTTCCAGCGGCGCCGGAAAAAACCTTCGTAACTCATGGCGAACTTCATGCAGCTACTGCGCTTCAGCAGAAGTTGGCAGCAAGTTTGGGATGGCGCGCAGAGGTTCCGGCCTACCTTGAAAAAACCGTCCTGCGGACAGCGTAGGCAGGAGACTCTCGAATTCCGATTCCCCGGTTCCTGGGTCCCACTTTGGGAAGATGATCGAGGTTCCCAGTACTTGAAACCTTTTGGGCAGACCGGCAGAATGCAAAATAAACTCTTTTCAAATTGCCTTTCCTGTGTATAATTGGCTTGGGGGTTGATAGAAGGTGACGGTGACTCAAGAGTTAACCGCCCTGTCCGAAAACTGTCCTTTGGTACAGTTGTGTAAAGTCTGACAGGCGAATAGAGTCATAGTGCGACCAGAGCTATTGATTCAATACTAACTCATCGCCAGAGCGCCAGCCGGGGAGGGGGAAGGCATGGTTGCTAATGACAGACCTGTGTCCAATGCCGGAACCCGTTCGGCAGCCAAATTCGTCGGTCCACCCATGCCTGTTTCGCAGCGTTCCTGATCCATTCCACTTTGCACCCTGTGAGCTTAAGGTAGAAGCAGTACTGGAGGGAAGATGAATACGCCACTGTCTCTCGTGCAGGAGTTGCGCGGAATAAGGGGAGGGCAAAAGCACTCCCAATCGGACCTGGAAGGTCTGCTTTCCGAAATTCGCGAAGCCCGCCGCGAGTGGCAGGACCAACTGGATCAGGCGCAGAAGCTCCTTCATGACCTGCTGGGATCCGTTGCGGAACTGTCAGGGATTGAACTCCCGGGAATGGCGATTGGCTCGCAAAAGGACGGGGAAGGGTCACTGCGGCTGGGTTTCAAGACGCTTAAGGACAGGATTCGGAACGAGCTAGAGGGATTCGCTTCAAAGTCCGCGGCAGAGGTCGCCAAACAGGTTCATGACAAGAGTTCTGTGGTGCTGGAGCCCCTTGAGAAGGAAATGCAATCGCGGATGGACCGATTGGCGGAAGAGTTTCGGGGAAAATTGAAGACCCGTCTGGAGTCGGAACAGGATGAACTGGCGAAACAAGTCAAGGTTCAGGCTGAAGAGGTGCTGCAGGCCAAGATGAAAGACTTTGCGGAGTGGATCAGCCTGATGACTGAAGGATCGGTGTCGTCAATTCCGGCAGAACTTCAGAAGTCGCTTGAGCCTCACGTTGAGCAGGTGAAGGATAGCCTTAAGAACAGCTTCCAACAGCAGCTTGCGATGGTGATGAAGGAGTCCGAACGCGCCGTCCAAAGCAAGGTGGAGGCGATCAAGAATGAAATCCAGACGTTGACAGCCGGATTGTCAGACCAGGCGAGAGCGGCCTGTTCTCAGAGTTCCGAAAGCGCCATGAAGGATTTTAATGGCCGGCTTGGCGTTGCGGTGCAGGACGCCGCCAGGCAAATTGAAACGGCCAGCCGCGCAAGGACTGATGAGGGCCTCAGCGGCCTGAAATCTCACATGGAAGGGTTGTCGGCTGCTTCGAAAACGGAGTTCCAATCCTATGCCGACGCTCAGGTGAATGGATTTAAGGTAAAGCTGTCCGCCGCCGCCCAGGAGTTGCAGCAGAAGAGCGCGGCAGACATGATGAGCAATGTGCAGAAGGCCTCTCAGGATGCCTTGAGCGCCTCGCTTGCGCAGTTGCGGCAGCGGTTGGAAGAAGCCCTTGCTCAGTCGAAGGGCGAACTGAAATCCACTATGGGGACAATGGTCGAAGACGCCCGCAAGCAAGTGAGCGACTTTGCCTTATCGGCGCGGGATACGATGGCTGGAGACGCAACACGCCTGTCCGACAACTTGAAAAATCTGGGTGAGGATCTGAAGGCCTCTGACAAGCAGCGGGCGACAGCCATGGTTGAAAGCATTGCGAATTTAAGCCGCAAGACCCTCGACCAGCATGCTCAGAATGTTAAGCAGGTTGCAGACATTCAAGTTAGCGAAATCCAAAAGTCTCTTTCGGGCTTGCAGGCCGGCATGGCGGCTGACTACGAACTGCAACTGCGCCAGTTCATGGAAGAGCAGCGCCGGGCCATGCTCGAGGAAGTCCAGAAGCACGTTGCCGAGGCTTCCTCAAGTGCGGTCGATAAGATCAGGGCCGGCTCGAGTCAGGTTGTTCAGGACCTTTCCGGCAAGGTTAACAAGGAAGTGAACACGGCCACGACGCTGCTGAACCAATGGGCCCACCAGACGACGACCTGGGCCGAGGCCTCGATCAAAGAATCCCTCGAGTCTTACAAGCGGCAGGTGGCGGAATTCACAGGTACGCTCCTGGAAGACCAGCGGACCACGATTCAGAACCGAATCGGAGATCTGCAGGACCGTTTGTCACAGGCCGCCAGCCTCCTCCGTCTTACAGACCGTGCCGCTATGGATGCTGAGCGTCCAAAGGAACCGCAGAAAGCATAACCCCAACAATTCTAATTGTGCCCGGCGGCGCTACCGCATGCTGCCGGGTCATCTCTTGTCTTGTCGTTGAGTTGCCAGCCTAATATTTCCGCAATAAGAGGTTTTGAAAAACCTGGGCGGAGCGGTGTCCTTCATTTTCCTTATACGACTTTGTCAGGCAGGGTTGAGTCCAAGCTGACCGCTAATGCTTTGCATGGCCTTGATGCATAACTCGATGTGCTCATCAAGGTCGACGCCAAGTTCCCCCGCGCCTGCGATAATGTCCTCCCTCCGCACCGTCCGTGCGAAGGCTTTGTCCTTCATCCGCTTTCGCACGGACCGAGGCTCGAGGCTTTGGATCTTGTCGGGCCTTACCAGCGCGCAGGCGGTGATGAAGCCTGCGAGCTCATCGCATGCAAACAGCGATTTTGCCATCAGTGTGTCGCGGGGCACGCCGGCATAATCTGCGTGGCCGAGAATAGCGCGGCGGACCTCCTCAGGATATCCAAGCTTGGTCAGAATCTCGCTGCCCTTCAAGGGGTGGTCCGGGGCGTCCGGGTAGAGCTCATAATCAAAGTCATGAATGAGTCCGACTACGGCCCACTTCTCTTCATCTTCGCCAAACTTTCGGGCGTACGCCCGCATGCAGGCCTCAACGGCCAGGCCGTGCCGCCGCAAATTCTCGCTCCTGGTGTATTCACACAGAAGCTTCCATGCCTGTTCTCGATCCATGCTGCCTCACGTCGGATTTTCAACATTGTACAACAGGGGTTTGGACCAATGGCGCCTGACTGGAGCGCGAGAAGCCGCAATGCGTTGGAGGCAGAAAATGGAGGCAGTCGCTTTGAAGCGGCAACGCCCCCTGTGCAGGGTCAGTGGTCATGGCCCTCTGTTTTTGAAATTCCGGACCGCCGGGACTTCCAGTAAACACCTGGCCCGCGCAGGTAGGCATGAAGCTTCTCGCCGGGCGAGAGGAGTTCCTGCGGCTCCGAAGTGATCTTCTTCTGCTCCCAGACGCGGCGCGCACGCCTTTTGAAAGCCGAAAGCAACCACCTGACGGTTGCCAGGCGCAAGCCTTTTTCCTCGATAAGGAGTTTTAGAGCGAAAGCAACGCTGCCCGCATAGAGCTGGGCGCTGCGGGCTTTCTGGTTCTGGGCGTTATTATCGAAGTAGTGCGTCACCGCCGCGGCCGGATTATGCCGAATTCTGAAGCCGTGCTTTAGCACCTGGACATACATGTAAAACTCATCGCCTCCGCCGATCAGCGATCCCGCCCCAAGGTCTGGAGGGAAAAGCGAATAATTCTTGAGAAAGCTCTTGCGGAATGCCATGTTGCAACCAAAGCCCACCGGTTCACCAACGATGCGCTGATACCAGCCGGGGTTGGAGGCGTCGAGGGTCCACGGTGAAAGGGCACGCAGGCTGGAGTAGTATCTGCCCGAGCGTTCAGCGGTCAGTGACGGCGATCCTGCCGGAATAACGCGTCCGGTTACGCAGCAGACGTTGGGGGCGTCGAAGCCTTTGATGATCTCCGCCAGCCAGCCAGGGCTGACCCGGACGTCATCATCCACGAAAATAAGGATGTCACCCTTCGAGCGGTGGACAGCGTGGTTGCGGGCAACGGAGACTCCACGGCGCGACTCGTTAAGAAGCCGGACAGGGAACCGGGACAAGAGCTTGGCGAATGCTGCGTCTTCCGCTCGATTCAGGACGACGATGACCTCAGAATTGGGGCACTGCTGCGCCTGCGCGGTGAGTTCCTCCAGACACCGGATCAGCGTGGGCCGTCCGCCGCTGGTACACAGGATTATCGAAACAGAGGGGTGTTCCACGCACCTTGTGCTGTTCAGGTTCTTCTCTGTTGAGTGGGTTGATTGCACTCCAGTGCCTTCGCACGAGCGTTTCGAAGCTTTTCCCCTTGCTAGTTGAGCACCTTCAGAATTCTATCATTCTTGATGTTGAGGACCAGGAGAAAAGGGCCGAATGGGTCTGCGGACTGAACCATGCCGTCAGCAAGAAGCATGTTTCCTGCTATACTGCCCATGCGATTGAGCTTGCCGAGGGTCGTGGCCCCGAAGCGATTTTCGCCCCATGGTTCCGCGTTCGATGAAAGACAGAGTGGTTCTGTACAAGCAGACGGACGTGGCCGCAAGAGCAGGAAAATTGCACTTGCGCGAGCTGATCCAGCGAGGAAATAAGTCTGAGGATCTGGCTGCATCATCCACCGGAGGCAGGCCGCCGCGGCTCATCGGAAGCTGAGAAGTTGCGCCAGACTTCGCGAAACATGCTCCTGATCTCGAGTGACAGAAAGGGACATCCCATTGAGTTCCGGAAGACCAAGGATTATTAGGCGCGCGAATGGCCTGGCCGGTTCGGCCTCTTTGCCCGGCGACAAGTCCATTTCTCATCGTTATGCGATGCTGGCGGCGATTGCGGATGGCGCCAGCCATCTCCATTCATTCGCGGAAAGCGTTGACTGCCAGAGCACGCTCGATTGCCTGAAAATGCTGGGAGTGAAAATCGACCGGCAAGGAAACGAAGTCACGGTCGAGGGTGGTGGTCTCAACGGGCTGCGCGCTTCGGCGGTTTCGCTGGATGCTGGCAATTCGGGGTCCACGATCCGTATGCTTGCGGGGATTCTTTCCGGCCAGTCTTTTCGGTCGGTCATCGGCGGGGACGCTTCCCTGTCGCGGCGTCCGATGAGGCGCATCATCGAACCACTCACACGCATGGGGGCGCATATTCAACCCTCCGAAGGCGATCTTCCACCCTTAACGATCGATGGAGGAAACCTGGCCCCCATTCATTACGACCTGCCGGTGGCCAGTGCACAGGTTAAGACGGCGGTGCTATTCGCGGGTGTTTATGCGGAGGGAGTGACGGAAGTCGTTGAGCCCTGCCCGACGCGCGACCACAGCGAAATCGCGCTCAGGCAGTTTGGGGCCGAGATCGGCCGCCGTGAAGGCGCAATCTTCATCCGAGGCCGCAGTAACCTCCGGGCGCAGGACCTTACGGTGCCGGGTGACATTTCTTCCTCGGCGTTCTTTCTTGTGGCGGGCCTTCTGGTCCCGGAATCCGACCTTACTTTCGAGAATATCGGACTGAATCCGACCCGCACGGCAATCATCGATTTCCTCAAATCCATCGGTGGCGATATCAGCATTCTGGATTGTGATAGCCGCGCCGGAGAATTGGTCGGAAGTGTTCGTGTGAAGGCCAGTTCGCTCGAAGGCGGGGACATCCCGGCGGGGCTTATTCCGGGCCTGATTGACGAATTGCCCGTGCTGGCGGTTCTGGGCACCCAGACGGAGAAAGGGCTGGTTTTTCGAGGGGCGCAAGAACTGCGTGTGAAGGAAAGCGATCGAATCGCCGCCGTGGCGGATAACCTTCGCCGAATGGGCGCCAAGGTTGAGGAATTTCCTGACGGGTTGCGGGTCCCAGGGCGCCAACGATTGGCCGGGACGGAAATCGCAAGCTACGGCGATCACCGGATTGCCATGGCCTTCAGCATCGCCGGCCTTGTGGCCGATGGAATTACCACCATCGATGATGGTGATTGCGTCCAGATTTCCTTCCCGTCATTTTTTGAGACGATAGCTCGTCTCACACGATAGGCAGGTGATGGATTCGAAAGACGACGCTCTCGACCGCCCGCGAGCAGCAAGGCCGGCGGCTCAGACGACGACCGAGGCGACGGGGCGGCTTGGTATTCAGCTTTGCTGGCGGCAGTCGCAGACGTGGCTGGCGCTGACTTCGTCTGCACGCGGAGAAGATGGATGCCTCCGTAGGTTGAAGAAAGCCTGATCATGGGGCCGTTGTTTCCGTAGGATCCCTTGATGGTGGGCATGGGCGGTCCCTTTGAAACATTCAATCCCGGGAAGTCGCAGCTCACGCCGCCGTTGTGGGAAACGGCGTCCACCTGAAAATTTGAAGAGGCAGGTAGTGACAATGTGATTTCGCCCTTTTTTAGATCAACCTCGATGGGGCGAGTGGGCGGGGTCAGTGTCTGGAGACGGACATCTCCGTTGCTGTTAACGATCTTCACGTTCAGTTTGAAGTTTTCGAGAAGGATGTCCTTATCCCGAGTTGAAAGCTCGAAAGGTCCGCCGACCCCGTTGGCCGTCAGGTTGCCCATGTCCATTGTGAGATTGCCGGTAAGCTTTTGCGTTGCCAGGGTTGTGCGGGAAGAATCGAACCGCAGCGTTTGGGCTATATTCTCAAACCGCGTGACGCCGGAGAAATTTCCTTCCACAGTAACGGACCCCGTCACATCCCGGACCCCGATGTCTCCCCCCCTGCCTTCAATTTCCACGCTGCCATCGACCTTTGATACCGAGGTCGTCCCGCTCGACTTGTGAATTTGTAGCATTCCCTCGACCTCGTTCGCTCGCACATCTCCGCGTCGCGAAGTAAGTGTCTGGTTGCCTTTCAGGTCGCTGGCGGTGACATCACCGTCGTCAACTGTAACTTCCGCAGCGGTGGACTGAGGCACGTGGACCACCATATCCAGCCGTACGGCACGACCGCTGGAAGGAAGCGAGTCCAGGTTGGAGGTCAGTTCGTACTGCCCGCCGTTTTGAGCCAGGTGATACTGCAGACGCTCGGCAATTTTTCTGGCCGCCGATTCATTCTCTGCCCAGACCGTTTCCTGGATGACCGCCGCGATGTTCTTCTGGTCTGACCCGCGAATTTCGACGTTGCCTCTGCGGTTTACCACCAGCAGGCGCGGCTGGCCCTCGATATCCTGGGAGACCCGCTGCGTGAAGGTATAGGAGTTGAAAAACATTTCGGCAAATTGCTGATCGCTGATGCCCATCATGGATGGCCACTCTCCCCAGGGTCTCAGGAGGGTCTTTGACACGATAGTTCCGATGATGAGAATGATGATCAGCAGAACGACTTCGCCTGCCGAAAACAAGCTGCGCGGGTGCGCTTCCGGGTGGCTTTTGGCCTGAAAGTAATCAATTAGCTTGGACACTCCCCAGAAGATGATCAAGACCGGCCAGTACTTTGCAATCAGGTACCAGGGGCGAACGGCAGGATTGAAATTCTGGTATAGAAAGAGAGCGCCGATTGCCACAAGGATGAGCGCCCAGAATATGGAACCGCGATGGTGCCGGTAAGTGCTCATGTTCGATCCTCCGCAACTTCAGGAAGGGCTGCAAGCCGCTAGCGGGATGGTGGTGATCCTCCTGCCCACGCGGACTCAATCAACCTGGCAAGCCCAAACACAATCAGTAGCACCGGCCACGTTTTCCCGACGCCCCAATATGGGACAAACTCGCCCATCAGAAACAGGACTCCCAGGGTGACCAGTAAAATCGGGCCCGCCAGTCCTATCCCATGGATGCGGCGCGCGCGCCTGAGTTCGTGACGATCTTGTGCCGAATTAATGTTGGTTGCCATTGAGAGTTACCTCTGCCCGCCTGAGATATGTACCACCCGGCTGATTCCTCTCAGCCGCTCTGTTGAGAACGCCCGTGCGTTCGCTCCAGACGGCGGACGTTCAGGCCGGCTTCCCCGGATCCCGCGCTCTCGCCTTCTCGATCTCAAGTTCCAGTTCCTTCAACCGTAGGAGGTGTTCAAATTCCCGCAGTCGGAGACTTTCCTGCAACTCCAGCTCGCGCTGCCTTGCCTTATACCAGAACACGATCCACACAACCGCGATTGCCATCAGGATGGCCAGCACTGGCAGCAGGGCTGTGACCATGCCAGGCAGATTTTCCATTCTCGTGTCCTTCTTCGCTTTTGCCGTCTACCTGCCTGGGCGTAGTGGGGCCGCCCTGGCTCGCGTGGGGACTCCCTCGCGGAAGCAGCGGCCTCACTGCCCCGCAGGGTCCTTGCCCCTCTGGTCGTCGGTCTGCCTGGGGACCGCCTCATGGTGGGCCAGGCGTTTCTGGAGCAGAGCGAGGCCAAGCACAATCAAGAGTACCGGCCAGAACTTTCCAATCTCAGAAAAAATTGGAATGCCCAGATTGTCCAGCAGAAAGAGCAGACCCAGCACGATCAGCAAGCCTGCCCCCAAGGGCGCATCCATTTTCAAATCGCTCAGGCCGAACCATTCTGGTGCGGGCTGGCCAAGCTGCCTGGCCTTAGCGGTTTGGTACGAATCAATCACCATATAGAAATAAAAGACGAAAGCTCCCAGCCCGAAAATTGGGCCCAGAGGGCCACCAACCCTGTGGGCGAGAGCGATGATCGATCCGAAGAGCAAGACCTGCACAATGGCCTTTGCGATCTGCCCGTTGTAGATTGCTCCGACGCCCGGAATAAGACCAAGAGCAAGGGCCACCCCGGGGCTCGAAGCAGCCCCGGCCTGGCCGCCGGAGCCCCACAACGGCGACTGGAGCCGTGCAGCCAGACAGGTCTCGCAGTAAGATGTCCCTTTTACTTCGCGGCGGCACGTTTCGCAAAGCGGTCTGCCGCAGTGTGCGCAATAAGCCACGGAATCGCTGAGGGGGTGATTAGCGCATTTCATCGGTTTGTTACTCCTGGGTCGAGTTGAGCATACCGGCCAACGGCGCTGACTCGGGTGGAGGCCATTTGCTCGTCTCCGCGGCCGGCCGTGCTCGATGGCCGCACCTGCGAGGGAGCGGGTTTGCCGGTCTGCTTATCCTGATGGTCGGTTTCGGATTGAGCGCCCCGGAAGCGGGATTCGATTTCATAAACAATCCGCAGGTCGTCGTAGAATTTTTCGGCCCGTGCGTAGAGAAGGTGTCCGGCCCGGTTGGCGCGATAGACCCATGTGGCCGGATTCAGGTCCGCCATCCTGATGTTTCGAAGATTGAGGCCTGCCACGTTGACAATCAGAGAAACGGAAAACAGGGTCATGGCCACTGCATACGCAACACGGGGTTGCCGGATGGCCTGGAGCAGGGCGTTGACCTGTTCCACGACGCCCGTACGCTCTTCACCCATGGTTGCAAGGCGGATCCTTGACACAAGCCAGGGTGGCGGCATCATTTCTTCCGCCGACCGGCAAGTCTGAATGGCAAGACGGACATCGGACACGATCTCCCGGCAAGGAGTGCATTTGGCCAGGTGTTCTTCCACCTCCGCGCGACGGGCCTGGTCCATTTGTCCTTCCAGGTAATCGCTCGCCAGGTTTTCGACCTCGAGATGCGTCATCATCCCGCCTCTTCAGCCTTCACTTATCCATACGTTTTAAAGCCCGCGCCAGTTCCAATCGTCCGCGGTTGATCCGGGACTTTACCGTCCCCTCAGGTATTTGGAGGACTTGGGCGATTTCGGCATAGTCCAGGTCCTGCAGGTCTCGCAGGATGACCGCCTCACGCAAATCGGGCGACAGCTTGCTGAGTCCTGTCCGGAGTTTTTCGCTGCGTTCGCGTGATTCCACACTGCTTTCGGGATTCCCGCCTGAGGAAGCGTCCGCGATGGGCATCTGGTCGTCCAGCACAGAGGTCACACGGTCCCCTCGTGTTCGGCGGTAATGGTCCACCAGGTGGTTCCGGGCGATTCGACTGACCCACGTGGCAAATTTCGCCTGGAGTGGGTCATAGCTCTTGAGGGTCCGAAAAACCTTAATAAAGACTTCCTGCGTCAAGTCCTCAGCGTCCTCAGAACGGCCGGTGAAACGGTAACACAGATTGTAAACCCTGTAGGTATGCGTCTGGAGCAATGCCTCCCAAGCCGCATCTTCTCTCCTGAGACAGCGTTTGACCAGCTCCAAGTCCGAGTCCAACGGAATTCTCCTGGGAGCAATAACGGCCGGTCCCTAGCCGAAGTTGCGGCCGATTATAACCACAAAGTAATTGTGGGCATTGTACCAGAACCAGCAGATCGAGTCAGTGAAGCTCCCATCGCTCACTTCGGAGGCCCACGGTCCCTTCCGAGCCATGCCGGCTGATGAGATCTCTGGGTTCGTGTGGCCTCACTTTGCCGGCCTTTCAAACTCAGGGGACCCTATGTTTAGCGTAAACGGAAATTGGGACCTGTTGGCCGCAGTGCTCTACATCCCCAATGAAGTGAACGAGTTCTGCGCCTGACCATCTCGCCGACGTCGGCTTTGCGCCTGAAGGCTGCCATCAGGTAATTGTGCGGAGTGGTTTTCTACAGGGGCGTGCCGATGGGACGACGGAGAGGCGAATCGAGGCGGAGTGTATTAAATGCCGCCATTGAACAAGTGTTATTTTTAGAACTGCTCACTTATAAGTTATCAATGGCATTGACACTTGACAGTAAGACTCCAGGGTGTATATTAGGCGTGTCTACCTTCAATTGTACGTTTTGCGTTCGCCTGCTTTCCTGCGGGCGGTACGCAACTCGCCAACGTTCGACGACGGGCGAAACGCGGAATTACGGGCGCGAATAGCGCTTCCGGAATGGCTGACACGGGAGACCTCCGCGTGGGCGCACTCGACCTGAATCTGATCATGCTCCATGCCGGGAACCGAAGTGCGCTCATAAGGCCTCCGGTGTGTCGCTGAGCATGCCACATTGCGAGGGGAGACAACTACTCGCATGACGATTTAGTTCGTGAAGTCGCGGAAATTCAGAGGCCTCGAGCGGAAGACGTGCGGACGTTACACTATCGTTTCCATCACGATCGCTAATCCTCACGCCCCATCGTTTTCCGCCAGGTTTGGCAGTATCGACACGCAGTTGGGTTGCACATTTGGGACTTGTTTGTAACAAGGGTAATTCTGTAACCAATTCTGCCCTTCGTGCTTCCCGAGCGCCTGTAATGGGAGGGAAGATGGTCGCATATCCTCGAATCTCGGTCCTGCCTGGCGCCATATCCTTCAGGAGATGGAGAGAAGAATCAGGCGCCGAACTCGTCGAAGCCGCTTTGGTCATTCCTATCCTGATGATGCTGCTTTTGGGAACGGTCTGGCTGGGACGGGCTTATAACGTTTATGAAACCATTACGCGCGCTGCCCGGGAAGGGGCACGTTACGCTGTTCTGCCCAGTTGCGCAACCTGCAATCCCGGCGCAAATCAAACGATGGAAACATACACCTCTGCAGGAACCACCAGTTCTCCGGCTTGTATATCAAACCCAACTTACGAATTCACAAACTACGTCGCTCCCTCGCTTCTTGCATCGCATCTTGACCCAAACAACACAGTGGTACAGCAGACGCTTTGCCAGCAGGCCGTGGTGATGAATCCAACAAGCGACTCCAGCTCTCAGCAATGCGGAATAGAAGTCAGCTTTAAGTACCCACTCCGCCTTGCCATTCCGTTTACGTCCTTAAACGCTTCGACAATTAATATTGCGACGAGCGTGACGATGCGCATGGAAAATCAGCCTGTCGATGGTGCGACTGGCCAACCGACTTGCCCCTGATTTTGCAAGTTGAAAGGTTACTTGAGGAGCTTTTCAAATGAAAGGGTCATTCAGGAACGAGAAAATCGATAAGAATAGCCGGACTGGTGCCTCAGAGCCTGGTGAAAGGCGTACGGTCTGGGCATACGCGCGGCGGGGCCCTCTGCGGACAGGGTTCCGGGGCATCGAGGGCGCGGAACTCCTTGAGTTCGCCATGGCGTTACCTCTGTTGCTGGTACTGGTCGTGGGCATTATTGATTTTGCCCGAGCTTACAACACCAAGCATATAACGTCCAACACAGCTCGAGAAGCAGCTCGTCTCATTTCTTCCACGCCCTTAAACGATTCAGATTGCCCGACGGCATGGACCATCAATTCTCCCGGCAGCGGAACGCCGTGCGCAGTCCAGGCGACGGCGAAGACCGTGGCGAATTACCTGACGGCAGCCGGATTGAATCAGGGGGCCTGCCTAAGTACAGCAACAGCTACATTCGCGCCGGTGCTGACCTGGACGTACGCGTGCAACAACGTGACCCTGGTTATTTACAAAGCTTATGACACGCCGAACCCGTATGACACAACCTCCCCAATCAAAAGCACGAAAGTAACGATTTCTTATCCGTACACTTTTATGTTTGGCAGGATTATCGGCCTTCTTGTGCCGGGTGCGACCGGCCCTACAGGCCAGTACATATTTAGGTCCGACGCCGTAATGGAGAACATTACGAACGGAAGCTAGCGCTGATATGCCGGGAGGAGACGATGCGACTCAGAACGAGTAGGCTGGATTTAAATGACAAGGGAGTGACGCTGCTTATCGTCGCCGCTTCCCTGGTGATGATGCTAGGGATGTGCGCACTTTCGATTGACCTGGTGGCAGGTTACCTGGCCCGAGCGCAATGCCAACGTGCCGCAGACGCCGCAGCGCTGGCGGGCGCGAAGGCATTTCGTGATAACTGTACTTCAACCGGCTGTACGGCAGGCAGTTCGGACGAGACTCTGGCCTCGCAGAATGCCATTGCCGTGGCCGCCCAGAACCCCGTGATGGGGCTTGCACCAACCTCCTCCACGGTTGGCACTGCATTTGATTATAGTCACGATGTCCTTCCAAGCGGAGGAAGCGGGGAACCACAGATAACGGTCACGGTTTACAGGGATTCAACCCACAGTGACGCCATGCCCACATTTTTTGCCAAGATTTTCGGCATCAACTCGATGAACGTTTCAGCCTCAGCCACAGCCGAGGCTTTTAATCCCGGCGGAACCAACACCAATGTCGGCGTGGGCTGCGTTAAGCCTTTTATCGTCCCGAACTGCGACCCCAACTTCCCGGTTCGCGCGGATATTAGCCCCTCTATGGCGAACACAAACTGTCATTGCGGCGGCACCGGTGTTACACAGGGCGATTGTCCTTCCGGCTATACGTACTCAACATCTACCCCATGGGTCATGTCCTACTACGTCTATCCCAATACGAGCCCTAATGCGGGCATCGCCCTCCATCCAAACGATTGCGTATGGGATTCATCCCTGAATGAATGCGCCCCGACTAGCGGTGATATCGGCGCGCCGTGGGTGCTGCACAGCGATCTCAATAACCCCGTCCCAAGCCAGTGGTACACAATTGCCTTTACCTCGCAGAGCGGCATGGCATACAGTCAGTACATCAGAGAATGTGCTTCCCGGTCTGTTGCCTGCACGGGTACCCTCAGTACTCTAAACGGCAAGAAAGTTGGCCCCACAGACGCCGGGGTTGATTGCCTGATCCACTCTTGCGGCGGTGGCGGTTGCAGCGGCCAGTGTCCCGCCACCGGCGTGGTCAACAACCTGCCCGATGGCCTGAACAATGGGCAGGATTATATGTGTGCTCCGTACGCGCTGCCGGGTGCCAACGCCCAGGCATCTTGTCCAACCGGCAGCCCAGCATCACCTTTCACAGTTATCGCGGGAGCGAACAATCCATATGGATACAACGCCGGTGATCAATTTAGACTACCTCAAGGAGCAAGCGATTCATATGCCAACGTAGTGTTGTACGACGGATCCACGCTTTCGCCGGGAGGAAGCACGGTCACGGTCCAGGGGTACATGAGTCTGTTTTTCCAAGATGCGCTGCACTTTTCCACTACCGATACAATCAATGCCGTCGTTGTACAGGTTGGAGGGTGCGGAACAGGCGGCTCAGGAGGGACACCGAACGTCAACAGTCCGGGCGGAGGGACATTCATCCCTATTCGACTGATTCACAATTAAGTTGACGCTGGGGTTACGTAGGTGATATGGGGACGGTAGGGAATCTGAGGCGGGAAAAACTGAGAGTGCCACAAACGAGAGGCCGCGAGCACGCTTGTGGTGAAGCGTAGAACGACCTCCGAAATAAGCTGGCGATGCAATGCTGGCAGCCAGGGAAGATGGCCTGGGGAACCACCTTCCCCGCAGTAGGAGGCACTTACCTCTCTGTCAGCATCCCTTCCAGGGTGGATGCTACCTGCTCCTGCTCTCTGGCGGAGACATACCAGTCGATCGTCCGGTGGAGGCCGTCCATGAACATCATCTTCGGCTCCCATCCCAACAGCTTCCTGGCCAGTGAGTTGTCGGCCACGCGATTGTAAGGGCCTGTTGGCATTTCCGGATGGGGTTCAATCCGCGCCTCGTGCCCCATATACCGCAGGATTTCCTTGGCGGCATCAATCACTCGGATGCGCTCCATTGTGCCGAGGTTCACAGCCGTGCCATCGTCAATCTTCTCCGCCGCCAGAATGGTGCCGCTGACGATGTCGTCGATGTAAGTCCAGTTTCGAATCTGTTCCCCGGTACCCCAGACAACAAACGGGTCCTGCTTCACGAAGGCGCGGGCGATCATGGCGATGACAGCATGATTCTCGACGCCACGAGGCCCGTAAACAGTGAAGTAGCGGCAGGAAGCAGACTTTAAGCCATACTCCTTGGAATAGGCGCGGAGCGTCATCTCGGCCATGAGCTTAGCCCACCCGTACATATTGTCCGCATCATAGGGCGGGCCGGCCGAATCCTCGGTGAGATAGAGTATCTGGTCCGGGTCGGTCTGAATATAGTTGGGGTAGACGCAGCCGGATGAGGCATACACCACTTTGCCAACTTGCGCCTTGTGGCAGGCACGAAAGACCACCCCATCCAACATAAGGTTTGACGCGCAGGCCGCTTGATGCAGGTCCACATAGCCGCGCCCGCCATGGTCGGCGGCCAGGTGAAACACCACATCCATTCCTTTGACAGCGTTTTCGGCAACGCCCGGTTCGCGGAGATCATTCTCCATGAACTCCACCTTCTGGTCCATAACGTGAGTGGCGATGTTTTCAAGCTTTCCGCTGCTCAAGTCATCCACCACACGCACTTTTGCGCCCTTCCTCAGCAGGGCATCAACCAGGGTCGAGCCAATGAATGAAGCTCCACCTGTAACCAAGACGTTGCACTTTTTCCAGTCCATATTGTGCCTCCTTGTCGGCTAATTGAATTTTCTGAGTTTGAGGATTTCCAGATTGACGTTCCAGATAAACTGCGATCCGTAAACCAGATAGCGGCGCCACAATCTGCGCGGCTCTGAAACCAGGCGGAAGAGCCATTCCAGCCCGTTTTCACGCATCCAAACGGGCGCCTGCCTGGCCCTCCCCGTGTGGAAATCGAATGCGGCCCCAACCCCCACCATCGCGGGCACGCCAACTCTTTCACGGAAGGACCACATCCACTCTTCCTGTTTCGGCGTGCTCAGGCCCACCCAGAGCACATCTGGCGCGGCCGATTGAATCATCCCCGCGACCTCCGACTCTTCTTCCGAGGTCAGCCGTCGGAAAGGCGGGCAAAACGTGCCGGCGATTCTGATGCCATATTCAAGCTGCATTTTGCGGGCTAGCAGATCAGCCACACCTTCGGCTCCGCCATAGAAGAAATGGCTGTAGCGGCTTCCCGTTTGCTTGAAGAATGTTTCCATCAGCTCAGGGCCGTACACCCGGCGGGGCATCCTAAATCCGTGCCTTCGCCCCATCCAGACGAGCGGCATTCCGTCCGGAACAACCATGTCCGCCGAGTTCAAGATGTTTTTGAACGCGTCATGGTGATGCGCCTCTACAACGCCGTGCATCCCCGTGACCGTTACAAAATGAGTTCCGGCCCGCTTGCGGATCCAACCCTCCATGGTTGCAATGGCCCCGGGAATCTGGATTGCGTTGACAGGCACTCCAAGAACACGAAAGACTGGCATCTGATTTTTGTACGCAGTAGTCATGGGTATCGGCAATTTTGGATTAGCAGAGGCCAGGATTGGACGTCTCCAATGCTTCAGTCTGAGGATGGGACTGCACATCCGGCGCGCACGGCCTTTGTGTAGCCTGCTGGTAAATATCCATCAGCAGCGAATGGTTCCTTTCAGCAGTGTATTTGAGTTCGAATTCCCGCCGCGCGGCCATCCCCATGGCTCGCATGCGCGGGGCGTGATCCCATCCCCAGGCGACGCTGTCCGCGAGTTGCTCACTGCTGCTCGGATCGACATGAAGACCGGTGCGCTGGTGCGTCACAATTTCACGCATAGCCCCCAGGCGGGAACAAATCACCGGAGTTCCGCCGGCGAAGGCTTCCACAATGGTCATGGGAAAATTCTCGTAGCACACGCTGGGCAGGATGAGGAAACGTGCCTCCTTGATGGCCTCCTGGGTTTCCGCGTGATCCAACCGGCCCATGAAGCGGACCGACGACAGCCCCCTTTGCTCGACATACTTGTTCAACTCCGGCCGCAAAGGACCGTCACCCACAATGTGAAGCGGAAGCTTGTTCCTGAGGCGATGCCATGCGTGCAGCAAGGTTGACAGCCCTTTTTCTGGCGACAAGCGCCCCACATAGATGGCATAGCCGCCGCTTTGCGTTCCCTGATTCGGGTCGGGAGCCGCAAAGTTGGGTTTCACGTGGATTTTCCCACTCGGAAGTCCTCCCCTGATGAATTGCTGCCGGGCAAACTCTGTCAGTGCAATGTAGGACGTAATCTTACGGTTCCAGGTCCCGAGTCTTCGGTGCGCCGCCAGCATCGCGGTGACGGCTGCTGTCGAGCAGCGGGAATTTCGATAGCATCCGTGCAAAATGCTTCGTCCAAGACCGTGGGTAACACACTCATCGCAGACGCGGCCGTCGCGATAAAATGTTGCGGCGGGACAAAGCAGTCGAAAGTTGTGAAGGGTTTGCACCACCGGCACCCCGGCGGCAACACACTCTGTGTAGATGGAGGGGGAAATTTGCGTGAAAGTATTATGGACATGGACAACGTCAGGTTTCTCTTGCCTGAGGATACTGGCTACGTCGCGCTTCGAATCCTCGGCCCACGCCATTTGCCTGAGCATCAGCAGACGCCGAATAGTCGAATAGCCATTAATCTCAAGATTGGTGCGCCTGTAAGTCACCACGCGGTGTCCGAAGCTCGAAAGGAGCTGGTGCTCAAGCCGGAAGACGGTGTCTTCGCCGCCTGGCTGCTGGTATTCGTTATGTACGAGAAGAATTTTCATCCTTCCAGCGCGCAGTGGTTTTTGAGAGGCAGGAAGCGTCTGACCGTTCGGTACGCCAAGGCTTCGCTATTCGGCAAATACAGGACGTTTTTTCGATTGCAAATGTAGTCCAGGATCTCTTCGAGGTCATCCCAGAGCCCCAACTCATCAATCTCCCAGGAATGGCCGTAAAGGTGAAAAACACCGCACTCCTGCATCGTGGAATCAAACAGGACTTTGGACAGCTCCACCCAGCTTTTCACGTGCCACAATTGCCGGAGGTATTTCCATGCCTTCCCCACATCCACGGCCCTTGCCATGTTGCGCAGGTACTCTGATTTTGAGTGTGGAAAGACGTGGATGGTGGTTGGCATCCGGTAAGGGTCGAAATGGAGGTCCAGAGAAAACATCTCCGTCGTCCGGGCGCCGGCGTACCCTGCGCGCTTGACAGACCGGACTGCCACAGTGCTGTGGCGTCCGCGAGGGTAAGCAAACATGCGCACCTCTTTGCCCAGGATGTCTTCAAGACTATGCTTGCAGACTTCAACTTCCTGCCTGACAACTTTTCTGGAGCATTGAGGGAGAATGAGGTGTGAAAATCCGTGTCCGCCGATCTCAAAACCCTCCTTGCTGAGTGTCCGCAATTCACTTCGGCCAAGCGCACGGGCGCCGTGGTGTCCCGTGATGGGAACGTAAAACGTCGCAGGTAGTTTGCGCGCATGAAGCATTTCAGCGATCCGGAAGTCAAGGGGGTCGCCGTCGTCCCAGCTCGTCGTAACGATGCGGGGCGGCGGGCCTCCGGCCTGAGGCCTAGCGACGTTCGGGGAAACCGGGACGCTTCTGGCTGTCGTGATCATGGTCAACCTCTCAACAGGTTCAATAGAGCGACTCTCTGCGATCGAAATGGACAAACAGAAAAGCCGCCAATGGCGTTGACTGCTTGTTCAGGTGGCTACTGGTCCCAGCCGCGCCTTTCCCAAGCCGTAAGTGTTTCCGCGGCATTCAACCATTCAAAATATTTTCCTGATGACGCCCCCAAGTGATAGGTATTCTTGTCGAAGCGGTTGTTCCAGGAGGTAAACACAGAGTTATCGAGTTTTGAAGACTTGACAATTCCGGCCGCGGAGCCCGTGTTCTGGGTGATGGTGTTGTCGTGGACGTAGAGGTTCTTAAGATTATAGGTGGCGCCCGTCCTGGCGTTGGTTCCGCGGTCTGCCTGAGTCCCTCCGATTCCGTTCATGCAATCCTTCACCGTATTGCCGTAGACCTCCACGTTCTCGGAGTTTGACACCAGAATCCCGCCTCCGTACCAGAACGTGGTTCCGTCCGGTGAAAAGCCGTCGTCTTCAATCAGATTGTTCCGGATCACCGCATGGTAGCTGATTTCCCAATGGATGCCGCTGCCCACATTCCGCGCCGTGTGGTTGTTCTCAAAAACGAAATAATCGCAGCCGATATCCCCGTGCAACCCCGGCCCCTTGTTGTCATGCACGTAGTTGCTGTCAAAGGTCACGTGCGTCGAATAGGAGCCGATCTTGGCCCCGCCGGCTTCCCAGTCATAAGAATAGCCGGCATAATTGTTCTGATAGATCTCATTGCCTTTTACCAGGATGTTA